>SBAT01000239.1 GCA_005240105.1 Chloroflexota bacterium | reverse complement strand
GTTGATGTGGGTTAATTCGAGGTCTTTGGGCAGGCTCTGGCTGTCAACAGCAAAGCCGTGGTTTTGACTGGTTATTTCTACTTTCCCTGTGGTGAGATCTTTGACGGGTTGGTTCCCACCTCTGTGCCCAAATTTTAGTTTAAATGTTTTGGCCCCCAGGGCTATAGCTAAGAGCTGGTGACCCAAACAGATGCCAAAGATAGGCAGTCCGGAGTCAATTAGCTTGGGCAATTCGGCTAAAACGCCTGAGCAGGCGGCAGGATCGCCTGGACCGTTGGATAGGAAAATGGCATCAGGCTTGTCTTTTAAGATTTCGTCTGCCTTGGTGTCGGCTGGATATACGGTCAGCGCCAGTTTCTGATTTACCAGACTATTGAGAATATTGCGCTTAATGCCGAAGTCCATAACTGCTACCTTGATGCCCTGGTCGCCCATTTTGTATGGTTTTTTGGTTGTTACCTCGGAAGTGAAATCGGCCCCTGTCATTTCAGGTGACGTGCGGGCTATTTCGATTAACTTGTCTTCT
The DNA here is from genome assembly GCA_005240105.1 of Chloroflexota bacterium. Classification (GTDB taxonomy): domain Bacteria; phylum Cyanobacteriota; class Vampirovibrionia; order Obscuribacterales; family Obscuribacteraceae; genus SBAT01. Next base: position 4,001 of record SBAT01000239.1, on the reverse strand, counting down.
TGGAGGACCTCAGTGGAGAGCGCGCATCGCATCGCTCCCTTGTCTCTGATATGACGCGTGACTGATCGCGTGTCAATTCCCTCTATACCCATAATACCCTGATTTGACAGGAATGAATCCAGCGAAGTCTCTGCCCGCCAGGAAGAATGTCTGCGGCTCAAGTGCCTGACGATAAGAGCCCGGGCAAAAATTTTGTGTGATTCGACGTCAGTCGCATTACAGCCGTAATTACCTATTTCTGGATAGGTGAGCGTTACCACTTGCCCAGCATAGCTAGGGTCGGTCAGTATCTCCTGATAACCGGTCAGGCTGGTGTTAAAGACCAACTCTCCGACTGTCGTGCCGGAGGCACCGAAGGATTTGCCCAGGTGTGTAGTGCCGTCCTCCAATGCCAAAAGACATGGTTTGGAGGATTGTTGCGATTTTAATTCTGTCATATATAACGCTCCGGTTCCTCTTGAGGTTGCCCCGACGGCACATTTAGTGCCGTCTCCGTGCTTGCCATCCGGCATCCGCGTTCGCTTCGCTGGCGGATTATTCACCACAATCCTTGCTTCGCGTCTTCTTACTAACCACACTTGAAAAGTAGGGTTAAACTTGCTTTTGCATTTTATATAGTAGCCCGAAAAGCTCATTTCGTCCTGCATTGCGCAGTTTTATTGCGTTAAAAAGGGGGCTAAGTTTAAGGCTATGCCAGGTAAAAATTAGCAGTTAATGTAGAATATTCGCCGACTAACAAGCTACGACTCCGTTGAAGGAAGCGACCTTTTCATGAACAGTATTCAGGACTATCTGACCGCGACAACGATGTTACTACCGGTCTCCATTTTGCTTGTGGCAATTATCTTTTCTGCTCTTTGGAACTTGTTTTTCCCAGAGGCGAAAAACTGGACGCCAATAATTTGCTTGTTGGTCTTGATTGCTTCCGCCGTTGGATTCTCGCAGCAGTTTCCCATTGCTCCGACCTACTTGTTTGGCAGCCTTTATACAGTCGATAACCTATCTGTGGCAACAGGATTATTTGCCACAATCATCGGCGCCATCATCGTCATGATGTCCATGGGGTATGAGAAACACTTTGGACCTAACCAAGGTGAATACTATGTGCTGATTGTCACGGCAGTAATGGCTGTCTGCCTATTGGGCGGCGCTACTGACTTAGTCATGCTCTTTGTCGGACTGGAAACCCTCAGCCTTTGCTGTGTGCTTTTGTCCGGTGTAATGAAACAAGATCGCAAGAGCAACGAAGCCTCTTTGAAGTATCTTTTGTCCACAGCTGCGACAACTGCCACACTTTTGTATGGTTTCTCTTTCATCTACGGTTTGACCGGTTCAACCAACTATTACGAGTTGCACTTGAAGCTAGCTGCTTTGACCCAAACACCGTCATTGCTCGTAATGCTTGGTTTGATGTTTGTTTTGAGTGCCGTTGGTTTCAAGCTGTCTGCTGTGCCGTTCCACATGTGGGCACCGGATGTGTACGAAGGTGCACCAACTCCTGTGACTGCATTTCTAGCTACTGCCTCGAAGCTGGGCGGCTTTGTAGTGGCAATTAGACTTTTGTCTTTTGTCTTTGGCAGCGCTTATTTAGATTGGAGTCTGATTGTTGGCACATTGGCAATTCTGTCGATGATTGCCGGCAATTTAATTGCTCTGGCTCAAACATCCTTGAAGCGTATGCTTGCCTATTCTTCAATTGCTCACGTTGGCTACATCCTGCTTGGCTTGGTAGCAAACCCAGGCGACGGGCTACCGGCAGTAATGTTTTACGTGATCGTCTATTCCTTCATGAATTTGGGAGCCTTCGCCGGCGCTATTTTGTTTGCCAATGAAACTGGCTCAGATAACATCAATGATTTTGCCGGTCTCATCCGCAAACGGCCTGTGTTAGCTATCGGACTGGCAATTTGCTTGGTAAACCTGGCTGGTTTGCCAATACCGCCTGCCGGATTCTTTGCCAAAGTATTTGTCTTCTGGTCTGCAGTAAACATGCATACAACTCTTGGTTGGGCTTTGGTGGCAACTGCGCTGGTTACATCAGTGCCGGCCATCTATTACTACACCCGTGTAGTGATTAAGATGGTTGTGCGTGAGCCCTCAGAAAAAGTCATGGCACTTTCTGAACAGCCAATGCCTCTGCCTGGACGCAACTGGGTCTATGCAGCAATGATCATCTGTCTACTCGGTATCTCGTACGGCAGCTTCAAGGTTGATTCGGTAATGGACATAGCGCGCGCTTCGGTGAATACAATTGCCGCACCGCCGTCATTGGGTGCCATCCCGAGCCACATCAATTGAATTGTTGCGCAAAGGGCTAGCTCCGTTTGCACTGACTCTGTTTGTAATTCTGTTGGGATTTTATTCCCCATGGCTGACAGGGCAACGGTCCTTTTATCTCTCGGACATAACCTATTACTTTGAGCCTTTCTTGCGTTTCATTGGCGAAAGCTTGCGCCGGGGCGAAATGCCCTTGTGGAATCCTTATAGCTATTGCGGCATGTCTCAGGTTGCAATTCCTTCGCCGGGTGTTTTCTATCCGCTGAATTGGTTGTTTGCCTGCTTGCCCTTTGATGCTGCGTTTGCGTTGAACTTAGCATTGCATCAATTGATTGCCGGAATTGGTAATTTCTTGTTGGTTTTCGGACTTGGTTGGGGACTGGGTCCGGCCTGGCTTGCCGGTTTGGTGGCGGCGCTTACTGCTTATATGTTTTCACTGGAAGCTAACTATACGCTTATGGCTTCTGCTGCCTGGCTGCCTGTAAGTCTTTTCTTTCTGACCAAGATCGGCGGCCGGTACAACCGGTCCAACATGCTTTATGTCATAGGCGGAAGCTTGTCGATTGCCATGCTCGTGCTTGCAGGCAGACCTGAAATTTTTCAACCGGCATTGCTAATTCTCGGGCTGTACTTAGTAATGTCAGTGATTATTGATGGATCGAAAAGTCGCACCGATGCATTTCGTCAGCTTTGTTGGAGGGGTATTGCCATAGTCCTGGGGCTCTGCATCACTTTTCCCAGTTTGCTTCCTGTAATTGAATGGAAGGCAGTTTCACCGCGTGCTTTGGGACTGAGTTTGCCTGAGATATTCATCTGGTCGGCTAACTGGTATGACATTCTGTGTTTAGTGTTACCGCAACCATTAGGTGACTTCCATCTACAGGGCACGAGATTTTTGTCCGTTGCTGCCGGAAGAGCAACATATATTCCGTATTTGTCGTCCGCATTCGTTGGACCAGTTGTGATAACCCTTGCGCTGTGGGGATTGTTTGATAAGTCGTGGAAATGGCGATTTGTCTTGCTGGCAATTCTTGCCGGTAGTTTGGTCATGGCGCTAGGAAACAATACTGTTATTGCTCCCTTTATAGTTGGACATCTCCCATATCTAAATGTCTTTCGCTATCCGGTCAAATTATTATTCTTCCCGGTCTGGTGTTTGGCGGTACTTGCGGCATGTGGATTTAAACAAGTAATTGAAAAGCGTGTGTCAATTGCTGCGCAGGTAGTGGCTGTAATAATTTGGTCTCTCACGGGAATTGCCGGTGTTACGCTTCTTGTTTGGAAGCACTTACCTGTCGTTGCCAGCCATTGGCCGATATTTGCCAGCAGAGGCGTAAGCGCGGAGCTTTTGACTCCGGCAATGTTTCTTCTGGGGCGGGCCGGTGTTATTGCCGCAGCTTTAGGACTGGCTACCGTTTTTCTGTCTTGGCTTTACGCTCAAGACAAGATAAGCCGGAAAAACTTTATAGTAATCACCTTGTCCGCCTTAGTTGCCAGTCTTATTGTCCATGCTTGTGTCTACGCTCGGCACGACGGACCACCGGAGTTTTTCTATCGTGACAGTCATGTGGCAGATGTTATTCGCGAGACGATGCAGAAGAATTCTCAAAGCGCTTTAGGCAGGCGAGTATTGCCTCTGTATTCTGATCCTCTGACTAGACCGGATGCGCCCGAGTCGGAATTCAATCTTTTGAAGGGCACAAACAGGCAGCGAACAGCGAATT
>SBAT01000192.1 GCA_005240105.1 Chloroflexota bacterium | reverse complement strand
TTCCACCCAAAGAGGAAGAATCAAATGAAATAACCGAAGATGGCGAAGCGCCGGAAGCAAAAAAAGACTTTTCGCTGGCAATTGTCGGCAAACCAAATGTCGGCAAATCATCTATCGTCAATGTCTTGACCGGCACACAGCGCATGATCGTAAGCGCCGAGCCAGGCACAACACGCGATGCTATCGATACGAAGTTCAAATACAAGGGCCACGAAATTACCCTTATCGATACAGCCGGCATCAGGCGCAAATCAAAAGTTGATTACGGCATCGAAGCATTTTCCGTAGTGCGTTCGTTAAGGGCTATTAGCCGAGCAGATGTGGTGGCACTTATCCTGGATGTGAGCCAACCAATATCCGATCAAGATCAAAAAATTGGCGGCAAGATAGAAGATGCCGGAAAGCCGGTTGTATTAGTCCTCAACAAATGGGACCTGATTCCTGACAGATCATCTCAACAAATGAATGACCTGATTGAGGAAACAAAGCGCGAATTGCGTCACTTGCACTACGCTGAAATAGTCTTCACGTCAGCGCATACAAAACAACGATTGCCTAAAATTATCGAAGCAGCCGACCGCGCCTTGCAAGAAAGCACAAGACGCATTTCAACATCGCTCATCAACCAAGTGATAAACGAAGCCGTGTCCATTACACCGCCACCGGCATCCAAACGCGGCACTCGCTTGAAAGTGTATTACAGCACGCAAGTCTCGGTCTTGCCGCCGACATTTGTTTTGTTTGTCAACGACAACAAACTTTTGACCGACAGCTACCGCACTTACCTGGAAAGACGTATCAGAGAATCTTTCGGTTTCTCCGGCACGCCAATTAGATTGATAACACGACCCAAAGAAAGAAAATGACGGAGGACACTCATGCTTACAGCACTTGGGCTGATTGCATTAGGTTATTTACTAGGTTCCATTCCAACCGGATACTGGGTTGGGAAAATAAAAGGAATTGACATTCGCGAAGTTGGCTCGGGTTCAACCGGCGCAACCAACGTAGCCCGCAACGTTGGCAAGGCAGCAGGAGTTTTTGTTCTTATCGTCGACGTCCTCAAGGGCTATTTCCCTGTTTGGTTGGCCATGTTCCTGCAGAAAGCACAAATGATGGAAAGTGTCCCTTACAGCGATTGGATGATCGTTCCTGTAATAGTGGCAGCAATGACGCTAATCGGGCACAGCAAGTCCATATTCTTGAATTTCAAAGGCGGCAAAAGCGCAGCTACCGCGCTAGGCAACGTCATTGCTATGCAGCCAGTAGCGGCAGCCATAACGTTTGCAGTTTTTGTCATCATTAGTCTGACCACACGCATCATCAGCATTGCCTCAATGACTGCAGCAGTCACTGCTGTAATTTCAGTTGCCACAATCACGTATCCATACAAAGCGCCTTTACCTTACGTCCTTTACATAGCCCTGGGAGCCTCCTATGTTATCTGGAGGCACAAAGACAATATTGGTCGCATCATGAGAGGAGAGGAAAAACGCTTGTTCAGCTCACTGATACCATTTATTATCACCACGCTTTTATTTTCTCAATCCGCAGCGTGGTCAAAACCAGCTGCGTCACCGCCAAGTAATAACTCCGGCATCTCCGCTGATGAAGCCGTTAATATCCGAGTCTACAAAGCAACCAACCAGGCTGTCGTGAACATCTCAACTTCATCGCAAGTGCAAAGTGACTTCTTCTTTGCGCCTATCCCGCGTGAAGGTTTCGGCTCAGGCGTCATAATCAGTCCCGAGGGATATATCCTCACCAACAACCATGTGATTGAAGGTGCGCAGCGCTTACGTATCACCCTCTACAATGGGGTGAATGTACCCGGCGATATTGTCGGAACAGATCCGGCAAACGACTTAGCAATTATCAAAATTGTGCCACCATCAAATACCAGACTAACGACTATTCCATTTGGTGATTCATCAAAATTGGAAGTAGGCAGAAAAGTTCTGGCGATCGGCAATCCGTTCGGATTAGAGCGCACACTCACGGTGGGCATCGTGTCATCCACCGGTCGCACTATGCAAACTGGTTCCGGCAGGCTTATCAAAGGCATCATTCAAACAGACGCCGCGATAAACCCAGGCAATTCCGGCGGCCCGCTTTTAGACTCATCCGGACAAATGGTCGGCATCACCACAGCCATATTCAGCCGAGCTGGTCAATCAGCCGGTCTTGGGTTTGCTATTCCAATCAACATAGCCAAGAATTTAGTCCCAGAATTGATTGCCCATCACCGCATTATCCGTCCCGACACAGGCATAGAAGCAGTCCAACAACTAGATGTCGGACTTCGAGTAATGCGACTTGATCCCAATGGACCGGCAGCTAAAGCCGGTATCCAGGGACCAAAAAATGTTGTTTATCAGCAAGGTGGATTTACCATCCAGTCCGTTGATAGTACGCAAGCGGATGTAATCACAATGGTAGATAATCAGCAAGTGCGCTCCGCTGATGACCTATTGTCTTATGTTGATAAATTGAAAGCCGGACAAATAGTTACATTGGGTGTTCTCAGGCACGGCAAATTAATTAAAGTGCCGTTAAAATTGACAGTTGGAAATGCCGGGTAAATAGTCTTAGAGTCAGTTGGGAAGTAGGCCCGAAAATGGGGAGTATGAACTTGAGCAGGATCCTAGTAATCGATGACGACCAAGCAATTGCTGAATTGGTCAAAGTAAACCTCGAGCTGCTGGGACACCAGGTAGCCACTGCCGCCGACGGTATCAAGGGATTGGCCCTCGCTCAGCAAAACCGCCCGGACTTGATTGTCCTGGATGTCATGATGCCAGATCTGGACGGCTTCACCGTTTGCCAACGCCTCAGACAAAACCCAGTGACACAAAGTATTCCCGTCTTGATGCTTACAGCTCTTGGCATGACTCATGACAAGGTCAGCGGTTTTGATTCCGGTGCTGACGACTACTTGGTCAAACCTTTTGAGATTCCGGAGCTACAGGTACGCGTAAGAGCGCTTCTGCGCCGTGCTGGAACGGTTCCTCCGTCGGCTTCTTTGCCGGAAATTCTTACAGCTGGTGAGATAACGCTCATTCCTGAGAATCTGCAGGCAAAAGTTAGGGACAAGATTGTCAAGCTGACGCCAACCGAATTTGAAATCCTGCACTGCTTGATGCAACACCACGGTCAAACAGTATCCACAGGCAAGCTCCTGGAAGAAGTCTGGGGCTATTCGCCTGACGATGATGTAGACACCATCCGCGTACACATCCGCCACCTGCGTACACGCCTAGAAACAGGCGACAGGAAGTACATCAAGACCGTCTACGGCGGCGGCTACCAACTTATCGCCGAAGGCTTCCAACGGACTGGGTCTGGCGAGAGTAGCGAATAAGCTTTGTCATTCTGGCAACCCTCATTTTGTCATTTCGAGCGAAGTCGCGCAGCGACGTAGCGGAGAAATCTTCCGCTACGACTCGATGACCATTGTGATTACTTCTACTTTCGGAACCTTACGGAAGATTTCTCCGCTACGCAGCCTTTGGCTGCTTCGGTCGAAATGACAAACATAAGAACCGGTTGCCAAGAGTCAACTCAACTTCTATATAAAAGCTTTTAGATTAAGAGAACTAGTTTTTACTAGACATCCTTGAAACCTAGACATTATTATTGGTCGGATGCTTACTGACCCCGTAAGCAGTTATTTTTCGGTGTTGATTGAGCGCAGCAAAGTAACGCTTGGCAAGCCGACCTATAGGGAGACAAAGCTTTGTTATTCACAAGCCTGCAGTATTTGGTTTTTCTACCAACGGTTTTCCTCCTCTTCTGGATCTGCCCGCATAGATTGCGTGTGCCACTGCTTCTAGTGGCCAGCTATGTCTTCTACATGTCGTGGCGTCCAATCTATGGTCTTTTGATTGCCGGACTGACACTGGGCAATTTCCTTTTGGTCCCGCTAATCGCCAAAGCCACAACAGAGAAGGGCAAGAAGTGGATGGTAGGACTCGTTGTTGCCGCTAACCTAATCACGCTCGGCATCTTCAAATACGCAACCTTCACAATCACCTGCCTGAAAGACAGTTTGGATTTAGTTGGTGTTGGCTTTAAAGAGCCGCACTTGCATATCTTGCTGCCACTGGGTATTTCGTTCTTCGTCTTTGAATTCATCCATTACGCTGTCGAAGTTTATCGTGGCAAGCCGTTGGTGAAGTCCCTTGTCGACTTTTCCTTGTTTGCATCATTTTTCCCAACGCAAATTGCTGGTCCAATTAAGCGTTATATGGACTTCATCCCACAATTAGCCATTCCAGCAAAATTCAAATGGGAGTACGTTGATCAAGGTATGAACTTGATCCTCATGGGCTTGTTCAAAAAGCTCATCCTCGGTGACAACCTGGCACTAGCTGTAGAAGCTGGTTTTGCTCATCCAGCAAATTTCGGTTCGGTTGATCTGTGGCTTATCGCTTACGCCTACGCCTTTCAGATCTTCTTTGACTTCGCCGGCTACACGGACATTGCCCGTGGTTCCGCGTTGCTCTTCGGCTATAAAGTGCCAATCAACTTCAACCTGCCATATATTTCCGCCAACGTATCCGACTTCTGGCATCGCTGGCACATTTCGCTTTCCACCTGGTTGCGCGATTACCTGTACATTCCCATGGGCGGCTCCAAGTGCAGCCAGGCAAAGAGCTACAGAAACTTATTCGTGACCATGGCATTGGGTGGACTGTGGCACGGAGCTGCAATGCACTTCCTCATCTGGGGTGCCTTCCACGGCGTATTGCTCGTCCTGCACAAGGAATACCAGAAGCTCTGCGAGAAGGTCGGAATTGCCGAATCTTTGCTCAGCTCCAAGGTCTATCACTGGGCATCTGTTGTTGTCACATTCCATCTCGTTGTAATTGGCTGGGTATTCTTCAGGGCTGAAAACATGAACATTGCCGGGCAGATGCTGAGCAAAATGTTTATGGCACCAGTGGACCTTCTCCACTTCACCGCCAGCCAACTCTCCGTTCTACAAATCAGAGATCCGATCATCTTCCCGGCGCTCCTCATCATTCTGCCTGTCTTGATGATCTCGCAAGTGGTCATCGATTGGCTCAACAACAAGCGCATCTATCAATCCCCACCATGGGCTCTACAAGTCTGTGTAATGGTGGCACTGATGTGCGTATTGACCGTATTCAGTCCTGATACATCACCGAAATTCATCTACTTCCAGTTCTAACGGCAGATTCACATGACAGAGACCGAAGCTAAATCAAATGCGGCGGCTCAAAGATTGTGCGAATCAGCCTCGTCAGAACTGACAGGGTGCGCTCAATCTTCAGGTTGTCCACTAACACGATTAATGAAGGGCAGCACTGCCGTGCTTGCCCTCCTGGTCTTTCTGGCGATCAACTTCTATGCAGCCAACAAGAACGCCATTGGAACCAACAATTACAAACTGGATAAATCCTGGGTAGGCTGGGCAGTGAACGACTTCATCACATCTCCCGAAAGACCAAATGTTGTTTTCCTCGGCTCATCACTGATGCTCGTGCCCTTGTCCGGCAATGACGCTAACTACCTCAACAAAAAACTCGATGGTTCAAAGCATCACCACTCACAATATTTCCAGGATGTTCTAAAGCGTCGCACCGGATATAACGCCAGCGCCTATACATTTGCATTACCAGGTGAGATGCCCTCTGATGCATACATGCTGACGAATTTCCTCTTAAAAGACGACAAGCGTCCTGACGTCATTGTTTACGGTGTTGGTCCAAGAGACTTCATGGACAACTTGCTGCCCAGCCCATCAGCAACAGATCCTTTCCGCGTCCTTAGTCAGCTTGGCTCGATAGACGAACATGCCAATTTATTCTTGCCTGATTGGCAAGCTCGCCTGGAATACGAAATGGGCAAAGTCTTCTATTTCTACAAACAGCGCGACAAAATAACAGGCGAATTATCCAGATTGGCCAATAACAGCATCAATGAAATACTACCGGCTCCTAAAAATGCCAAGCCATTTTCCATCTTTGATCGCCGTCAATTACTCCCAGCTTATAGACCGGCTGAATTGGAAGTAGGCGAAGCCTTCTTCCGTCCGGAAACTGCCCAAGACAAGAAGCGCGGCATATTCGACAACTTAGCTGAGTATCGCAAACGCTACAAACAATTGAAGTGGGATACATTCTTAACCCAAATGCAATTCTTTGCCGGCTTCCTCGACACTGCAAAAGAACGCGGCATTCACGTTGTTGTGATGGCTATGCCAATTACTGACGTAAATCGTTCATTGCTTTCCGATACTGCCTGGGGCGCTTACATGAACAGCGTCAAAGTCTTAGCTGAAGCAAAGGGCGCCAGCTACGTCGACCTGCATAACAGCGGTGCATTTCAAGTAACTGATTTCATGGACACCGTGCACCTAAGTCCGGATGGCGGGAAGAAAATGCTGGACTATCTAGTCGAAAGCATTCGGTGTGATAGCACAACCCTGTCTTACCTAAATCAAGGCAATAAAGAACTTGATACAACATCGCTTGCACAGACAAGCAAACACAAGGGCAATTCTCTATAATGGAAACCGGCTTGACACCAACACCAGAAAAGTTGGCTGCTCACAACGAGCAGGCAAAAGCTTTCCGTCCATTTAGAAGTTCATTCTTCTTTGCTATGGGACTTTTCCTCGCTCTTAACTGGGCATTGTCATTCTATACACCATTCGATTTTGATCCTTACAAGTTCGGCTACCGTGGCTGGGCTTGGTGGACTATGAATGACCTGCGCAAGCAACAAGAGACTAATAATGTTGCTCTTCTGGGCTCGTCATTAATGGTCAGCGCCATTGCTGGTTGCGACTCCAATTATTTGGGCAAAGGACTTGATCTCGCCAACTACCACAAGGCAAGTTATTTCGAACATCTTCTGCGCACAAGATTTGGCGGCACATACAACACCTTCAGCCTCGCTGCACCAGGACAGATGCCATCTGATGCTCTTTTGACCTTGAAGGCCATGGTCAACACAGCACAACGTCCGGACATCGTCATTTACGGCGTTGCACCACGTGATTTTATCGACAGTACTCTCTCTTCCCCAGCAGACACAGAACCGTTTCGCTATTTGCGCCGCTTCGTCAACGCTGATGACCTGGCAGATGTTGCCTTCCGTAAATCCGACGACAAGCTCGAATGGTGGCTTCAGAGAGCGGTGTATCTCTATGGCTCATCATTGGATTTCAGATTGGCTTTCTTAGAGGGCGCAAACAAATTCCTTGCCACAGCACTACCTGCGCCGTGGACAAAGACGCCATTCACCTGGTGGGACAGGGTAAAGCTGCTGCCACGTTACATGCCTGGCGAAATACATCCGGAAGCCGTCATGGCCGGACCGATCACGCGCGAAATCGCCCTCAAAGAATTCAAAGACAACACTCTTGAGTACATGTCTCGTTATCGCAACCCAGATTCACACACATACAAATTGCAATTCCATTTCTTGAAGGAACTCGCCGAGTTCTGCCACAAAGAACGCATGGAACTTATCCTGGTCAATATGCCAATTACCCTGTACAACGCCGGCATGTTGCCAGCGGGAGCCTATAACCGCTATTTAAACGACCTACAAATCTTTTCGACTGGTAACGGAACCAGCTTCTACGACCTGGCCAATTTTCCTTTGTACGAACAGCGCGGTGACTTCCACGACTCTGTTCACTTGAATGCATTTGGCGCCAAGAAGTTCTTCGATAGCCTGGCAGCTACACTCCAATCAAATAACCGCAGTTCAAGTTTGATAGTCATGTCCGGTCAAAACATGCAGAAGCATCAAGCGCTCGCTGCAAAAAAACCTGTTCCGGCAATGTAGATAAAGGACTATGCCAGAAACCACTAATACCTCTAAGTATTCCAGCCGGTTCATTTATGCTCTGGTTGGTTTTGCTCTGGTCAATTTAGTCATCTGGAAAACTTCTGCCTTTGGGTTGTTTACCCCCCAGAAAGACATACAACAATTAGTCCAACAGAATGACGAGGCAGACACCACCAGCATGTCAAAGACCTGGCCATGGTGGATAGCAAAGTCCTACCTGGAAGAAAAACAGACTCCGGAAGTTGTCGTACTCGGTGACTCACAAATGGCCACAGCTGTCTTCACAGCGGACGCTAAAGCCTCTGGCAAAAAAGTCGACGTAATTGGTCACCGCCACGTCGAAGGACTGGAGCAAAGACTTTCAGATAAGTTCACCCGACCAGTTTCGGTATTTAACGCCGCCACGGCCGGCTCAATGGCATCCGACCACAACCTGATTGCTCGCAGCTTATTCCTAGACAATATAGATTCAGAAAAGCCCAAGCTCGTAGTAATTGGTATTTCACCGCGCATCTTCATCGACAATACCTTGCCGTCGGCAAGTTCAACCGAATCATTTCGCTTCTTCTCTCAATGCGCAGATCCAGGCAAGTTGAGCCAACTTGCTTTTGGCGATTACTTCGGACAGATGAGTTGGTACATCAATAAGTGCCTTCCTCTGGGTCGCCTCAAAGGAGAAATGCAAACAACCTATTCAGTGGCAAAGCTGCTACCCAAATCAACAATCAAAGCAAAGAAGTATACGGAAGAAGACTTCATGAAGGGCATGTTCGCCTCATCTACTAAAGTCGAAAAGGATACTTGGTTCGTACCTGCCTTCATGCCTTATATATTCAAAGACAACACGGCTGAATACGTAAACCGTTATGCCAATCCTAATCCGCCATTGTATGCCAGTGAGTTGGCCTTCTTTGGTGATTTGCTGGAGCGTCTAAACGAATCAAAAATACCGACTCTCATCGTCATGATGCCCAGCCTGGGTCCCAACAGGACATTGCTTCCGGACACTTTCTGGAAAGTGTATCGCTCAAACATTTCAACCTTGTGCGACAGAAACAAAGCAACTCTAGTTGACCTATCTGCCAGTCCTGATTTTGTCATCGACAACTACTTAGACACGGTGCACCTAAATGCGTCTGGTGGTTCGAAACTACTCAGCAATATCGCGGATTCAATTTCGAATAATCATCAACTTACAGCAGGACTGAGCAACCAGCCGATAGCTGTCAAAGCAGTTCAATAGGCATACTTATCAGATAGCCATTTGAGCCCGGATTTCTTCGGCAATTTTTCGTTGTTTAGCAGCATAGATTGGCTGATTGGACCTTTCCATGTAATCAGCATAAGCTTCCACATGGGCTAGTTTAATTTTCCAATCAGGGGGCGGCTCATGCTGAGCACCATTAAGTAAGTTATCCAGCTGGCGCTTCATTTCAGGCATTCCAACATGCCACTGACGCCCATGCCCAGGCAAGACCCACTCAAACTCGTACTTGCGCAATTTTTCCAGAGATTCTGTCTGCACATCAAATGAATACCAGGTCCATAGCGGTCCCCAACACTCAAGTCCATCATCACGGTAGTAATTAGAGGTCAACGAATCACCGGAAAACAAGTACCTATTCTTATAGAGCATCATGCAATGCCCTTCCGTATGCCCCGGCATTGGGATAATCAAAAAGTCATCGTCTACTTGCACAGGCTCCGTACCGTCTATAACAATCTCGGCATCCGGCTGTGCTTCCAAATCTTCCCGATGAATAATTCGTTTTGCCCCATATTTTTCCGCATATTTCTGCGCGTCCGCCACATCATCTCGGTGCGTCAGAAAGATGTATCTAAGCCCGCCATGCTCGTCAAGCCAATTGGTCACATGCGGATGAAATTTCGGGGAATCCGTCATCCAATTGCCACCGGCATGCAGCATCACGTAACTCTTGCCACCGGCTGCCTTGGGGGAATTAAACCCCGAATAGTAAATGCCCTCGTCTATATGAATCGGCAACTCAGCCATTGCCGCCTTAATGTCGTGCTTTTCGTGCGTCCCAATTGAGCCAGTCGGGCAACAAATAAGTGCTCGCAACGCCGCATGGATTTCCTCATCATTTTCCGGCTGCTTCTTAACACCCGCATAATCGCCATACTCACCAAACACCGTCGGCGCCAAGGCACGGCAGTTGTCGCAATTTATACAGGTTGTATCGACAAAAAAATCACCGGACACATTACCGGGAACAATCTTATTCTTATCAGCCATCAATCGCCCTTTCAAATACATTCTTGAAACAACATGCCACACAGAGCAAGGTTTTATGAAAGGAGCGGAACATTTCCACAGATCTTGCACCTTATTGGTCTAAATTGGCCTTTGGGAGCGAGGGGAGTAGCGGCAATGCGTGAACAAGAACCAATCAGGATATTGTTAGTCGAGGATGATGTCGTAATTAGGCTGGGGACACAGTTACTTCTCGACAAAGAGCTCGGATTTAAGGTTATCGGCGAAGCTTTTGACGGCATAACGGCGGTCGAAAAGGCACTGGAGCTTCAACCGGATGTCTGTCTGATGGACATTGGTCTGCCGGGACAAGACGGCATTGAGGCGACCAGGCAGATTAAGGCTGCCAATCCTGAAATTGGGGTTTTAATCCTCACAGCGCATAGCGAAGATGACTCTATCTTCGCCGCTTTTGGCGCCGGAGCGGATGGCTATATACTGAAACGCCCGCTGGGCAGCAATATGCTCAAGGCGTTGGAGACCTCAGTACGGTCAGTCCAGTTTGGTTCAGTCTGGCTCGATCCATTAATAGCAAGGCGTGTACTGTTTGCGGCTAATGCCCATACAAAGTCCAGTCCGGTTTTAACTCTCCTAGAAGAGGAAACTCTAGAGGTAGTCGCTTCCAGCAATTGCCGCGACGGGCTCTGCATGGTCAACCCGCGTTTCCTTTCCAGCCTGCAAAGGCTGGCTTCAAAAGCCAGCTGATTACTGGGACTTTGCGGCTATTGCCTTGTTCGTCCTAATAGCAATGGCGGCTTGGGACTTTGAGATAACTTCAGCTAGGTTTTCCAGGAACTTCTGACTGACTTCGGGCTTCAAGTGAACAGAGTCTACGAAATTAGATGCTTCGTCCCATTCAGGCGTATTGAGGTCGATGAATTCAGCATTTGCTTTTACGCAGGCAGTTTTCATACGAGATAAATACTCATCGTAAAAGCCTTTGGCCATCAGTTTCCTGTTGAAAGCGCTCAGAGGCATATTAACGACGACTACCGGCACGTCTTTCTGATCACACAATTCGAATAACTTATTTAAATAACCAAATTCCGTATCGACTAATTTTTGTGCTAGTGGATTGTAGCGACGAATGTATTCATAGGTGACTTGTTGTTCCGGCGTGTGTTCAACTGCATAACCCGGCACAGCCGGCGGCGTACCCAATGCCTCTTCGGGAAACCAGCCATCACGACGTACTCGCACTTGCAGGTCTGGACCCATTTTTTCAAAGATGGGGAATGGCAACATGCCTTCAACAAGCTTCTTGCCTTTTAGAGTCACATACGAGCGAATGTCTGCACGGTAGCGAGCCAATGCACTTATTCGTTCAACGATCAGTCCAGCTTGCTGATCGAATGTCAGTGAGACATTGCGGCAAAGATCTTGCACGTCGTCGATATCAGACAAGACTCTAAATGTTTCACTCGATTGAATGCCGGGCATCAAATTGTCTTGAAAGTCTCTTGGTGCAACTCCATAGACAACAGCAATTGGCGTGCTGTTATTTTTCAACAGGCGCTTCGTTATCAAATAGGCGTCAGACGCCATTTCGCCACCAACAGCCATGCAATAGACATCAGGCTTTCCACCGAGTCTATCGGCTAGTGCATTTTCAATGACGTGTGATCGTCTGTGCAAGAAGCGTGGTATTACAGACTTATGATAATTTGCTTCCGCTTGCATAATCGGTGCAGTGACAAGTGACGAACCAAGCACTACAACAGAAGGAGATTTCACCTCCTTCTCGTATGTCTTGGTGGCGCAATAGACTTCAGTGCGGTCCAGACTTGCAGTCGGTGATTTTGCTAGAGGATGAGCAAGACCAAGCCAGAGATCAAACACCACAACGAGCACCACGGATAATACCGTTGTGCTAAAAACAATTTTGCGTATGGTTGACTGCTGCACGGGCTCTCGCATGTTAACTCGTGAGATTCTTCACTTCGTTCAGAATGACATTCCAAACCTGGTAATTATAACCGGCAGCCAAGAGTTCCGAGAAAACCCTTAAGGGTGCTTAATGAGCCGCTCAAATAGGAAATTAACGTCATCTGACGAGAAAAGCTCGTGCAGGTTGCGATTGCTGCCCGGCGGCCAGTTCGGTTCTTCGCCAAAGACCTCGTCTATTAGAGTGTTCATACTTTGCTTGTAGAAGCGTTCTGCCTGCGGGCGCTTATCCATCTGGCAATAGAGAGCCATCATGTAGAGGTAAGGAATAAGCTCATCAGCACGCAAATCAATGGCTGTAAGCACCTGCCCGCGAGCCTCGGCAACTTTGCCTTGCTCAGCGAGCAAGCGGGCCAATAGCAAACTTGTCTTGTAACTCGTCGGTTGCGCCTTGTGAGCCATCTCAGCGGCTCCAATTGCGCCTGGTATGTCGCCTAGTGCATGAAGTGTTTCAGCACGGGCACGCAATGCACCGGCAGCCACTGCGCCATCTTTCATTAGCTTCGGTGTCGTGTAAGAAAATGCCGGAGGATTGTCTTGAATTGCTTCTGCAACCTTTAAATACTCTCGTGCTTTTTCCAACTCGTGAGCTTTAGCAGCCTGCTGCGCTAAGTGATACTGCTTCATCAATTCCAGATATGAAAATGTCGAATAAGAGATATCGCAGAGCAAAATCACTATGAATGCCGCATACAGATTGCGCAGAATTACCTCACCTTTACCTGGCTTGGCATTTACAGCTTTTTCCAATCGTTTGTTGGTGAATAAAGTCGGCTTATGTTTTTCAGCTGTCGACACAAGCTCAACTTGATTAGCAAAATCGCTTGCACCAAAGGGCAATTTCAAAATCATTTCCGGCTCTTTGGTCGATTTACCAGAAAGTGCAAAAGAGCGAATTTGCAGATTACCAAAGATGGTTACCGTCAGTCCGTCTATCGCACTCCATATCAAACGCCGAGAGCCAACTGTGACACCGTCATCATCGAGACTCAGCCATCGGCGATAAGTAATGGGCGCCTGTCCCTTAAATAGCCAGGAAAAGAACTGCATTCCCCGCGGACTTTCCTGCCAGGTAAGAAATAAGTGAGCAACAAGGCCGGCTAAAACCAGGGTTGGCACAGCCACTAAAACGAGATTAATCCTGAACCAAAAGTCATTTGACCAGAGCACAAGAAATGCTCCTTCAAAAGCCACAAAAGTGGCGCCCAGAAGCGTATACAAGCGATGGGTCGTTGAGGTCGGTAAGTCCTTCATTAACCTAATGTACCCCTTTGAAAATTGACTTTGCCGCCCAGTCCTCTTAACATGCTAAGGTTTGGAGATTTATGGGACTCTTTCCGAGGACTTCGCAGCATCAATATGGTTAATAGCACAACCGGTCATCAATCGACCACTACAACCACAAGTAAGTACACAAGTTCGGTCCCGCAATCACCTAAAGTCATAGTTACTATGCCAGCATACAATGCTGCCAAAACCCTGCTCAAGACTTTTGAAGACATGCCCAAAGGCACATTTTCCGAAGTTATTCTGGTCGACGATTGCAGTAAAGACGACACTGTAGCTGTCGCCGGCACTCTGCCAATCAAAATTGTTAAACACCCACATAACTTAGGTTATGGTGGCAACCAAAAGACTTGTTATTTTGAAGCCTTACGTGACGGTGCAGATATCGTCATCATGCTGCACCCGGACTATCAATACGATCCGCGCAAGATTCCCGAGATGATTGCTCCAATTATTGAGGGTCGCGCAGACATCGTTTTGGGATCACGCTTCCTCGGCGGCGGAGCATTGAAAGGCGGAATGCCGATGTACAAGTACATTGCCAATCGCTTTTTAACCACCACACAAAATACAATCCTCGGCACTAATTTGTCTGAGTTCCATACTGGCTACAGAGCATACAGCCGCCGTTTCCTCGAGACGGTACCATTCCTACGCAATTCACTAGCATTTGTTTTTGATGCTGAAATTCTTTGCCAGGCTGTTTATTTCGGATTCAAAATTGAAGAAATTCCAGTCGAGACTCGCTATTTTGCTGAAGCCTCGTCTATTAATTTCATGAACAGCGTGAAGTATGGACTAGGCGTATTGCGTAGCCTAATGAGTTTCTGGGCAGCAAAAAACGGACTCAAACAAAGTCCACTATTCCGTCCCTAAATTTCCACACCTAAACTAGAGCCGGCTTTTCCTCAGCATCAACAGAATGCGAGGCGAGCCAAATTTCTTTCCACAACCAATAGTGGAATGGGCTTAGACTGCAGGTTTTAGGCGCAATACGCTCTAAAAGCGACATCCAGGTAGTCACGTCAGGGAAGCGTTTTGCTAACGTGTAGCAATCCGCCATCCACAATACTTGATCATTTTTCTCCTGGGTAACCATAGGTTTTGCACCATCTTTTTGAGACCTGCAAGCTCTTCCACTAATTAACTCCCACCACGCCTTGCACTTAAGTAATACCCATTTCAAGAGGTAGTTTAACTGGCAGCATGAATTTTCATGTAGCGAATAAAAACACTCGATCCGTGGCAGCGCCATTAATTTGGCATTTATTAAGCCTTCACGGCGAAGGAAATTGCCATAGCGAGAGCGCAGCGTTGCGAGGAGCAATGCGAAGCGGAGCGTGGAAATGCCGCACGGCAAGCGGAGGTGCCGGCTCTGCGGCACCGGAGCATATATAGGGTACTAACCCGGGGGCCATTTGAGGAAGCGTCCGCCAAGCACATGAATATGTAGGTGATCGACGGTTTGCCCCGATTCGCGACCGTTGTTTACTACGACGCGATAACCCTTTAGCTTTTCCATTTCGGCCAATTGTTTAGCAACCATAAAGAGGCGGCCAAGCTCTGCTGCGTCCTCGGCTTTCGACAGGTTGTCGTAATGGTTTTTCGGCAAAATCAAGATATGAGTCGGTGCCACCGGATTAATGTCCCGGATAGCCACAAAGTCATCGCCCTCCAGCACTATATTGGAAGAGATTTCCTTGGCAGAAATCTTGCAGAAGAGGCAATTTTTACTGTCTAAATTGGTCATGGAAGCTCCATCTGGGGTTCAATCAAGCGCCTGATAATTATGCATGCCTGAATTTGTTTTGTGCTAATTAAAGAGTACAGGGTATATGAGGTTAAAGAAGGGAGACTTTAAATGATAAGCGATACCAACCTTTCGCAGCGCTCCATGGCCATGCAGAAGGCACTTATAACCTCATTGCGCCTGAAAGATGTCTTGGAGGCTGCAACACAGCATTTATCCGAGCTGCCAGGCGGAGCGAAGGTAGCCATTTTCCTTGCCGATAACGAAGGTCTGGCATTCAAGTTAATGTCCGGACGCGGTTATTCGGAAACCTCCATGGAGCAATTGCGAATTGTCCCTTTCACGGCAGAAAGCCTGCTCAAAGAAGTCGCCCAAAAGCGTTCATCTGCGTCCGCCGGTCAAGGAAAACCTGCCCCGGATATCTCACATACGATTATGCAGAGGGAAAATTCAAAGACGCAAATTGCGCTTCCTCTCATTGCCTCTAAATTGATGGTTGGAGCCCTTCTTTTAGACTTGTCCGATCCGATGGCAGTCGCCCAAATGGGGATGCTGCAAGAAATTGCCGACATCGTCGCCTTAGCGGTAGCCAACGCCATTTTATTTGGACGTAGTGAATTTGAACGCGAGCGATTGAGCACTCTCTACAAAACCTCTTGCGCTCTCAATTCCAGCTCATTGAGGATTGCCGAAGTCCTGCAAATTGCTGCTGACACAGTACTTGTTTTAAGCAACACATCCGACTGCATGATCATGCTCAATGATCCTGAGAAAGAGAACACATTGAAAGTCACTGCTTTCAAGGGTTTTGATGGGCGCGGACTGGATCGCTTAGACCTTTCCTTGAACAATACCATTACCGGTCGGGCAATCTCATCGGGTAAACCGGAATATTTGCCTGATGCCAGCAGTCACGCACATGGTCTGCCTCTAGCCTCTGACGGTAGTGTCTTTGGATCAGCACTGGCTTTACCAATGGTGCATGACGGCAAGTCATTGGGTGCAATACTTTTATTTTCAATCGAACAACGAGCCTTTCACCGCGAACAAATTGAATTGCTGGAGTCACTCGTGGCACAGGTTTCAACGGCTCTGTCCTCAGCACTCACTCACGAATCGGTGACAGCCCAGGCAATCGAAGACGCCCATACCGGGCTCTATAACCGGTGGCACTTCGAAGAATCCTTGGATAAGGAAATTGAACGATCACAGCGTCACAAGCGCGATCTGGCAATTATGCTTATCGATATCGATCACCTCTCTCACGTCAACGAATACTTTGGGCAAGACAAAGGTGATGAGGCGATTAAACACGCTGCGGCTATTATCAAAGAAACCCTGCGTGATATCGACATTCCATGTCGTACAGCTGGAGCCCAGTTTGGAATTATTCTGCCGGAGACCCCGCTGCAGAATGCCAATGACGTAGCAGACCGTCTGCGCCAAAAGATTCGTGGCAAAACGGCTCCCGGCATAGGCATGGTTACTGTTTCAATCGGCTTGGCTGCCTGCCCGTATAATGCTTCGGACGCCAAGACTCTTCTGCAAGCAGCAGAACAGGCTCTAGATGTCGCTAAGTACGAGGGGCGCGACCGAGTTAAGGTGGCGGAAGTAGGACAGCAAAACCAGGGTCCAATTGCCTGGGAAGAACTGGCTACAAAGGCCCGGTTGGCAGTGGTCGGCGAACGGCAAGCCAAGATGAAACATGTAATAAACGCTAAGGAAGAATTCTCTCCATGGATGCGTTCAGCACCCACCTTGTTCAAAAAGAAGCCTGAATAGCGTGAAATGAAGTTCTGATGCGGCTTTGGGGGCAGGAAACTGCTCCCTTTACGCTATGAACCAACCTCCAAAATCCTTAAAAAATGTAGCTAAAGCAGCCGGGCAGCGGTTTCTAGTAGTTAAACTTCTATTTGTGAGGCGAGAACAGTTTTCTTCTGAAAACCTTCTCACCTTTCGTGTCCATCTCACTACTATTTTTGAGGAGAGTTCCAGTGGCAACAGCAACACCAAGTAAACTCAGTTTGAAACCACTTGCCGACCGTGTCGTGGTCAAGAAACTCGAAGCCGAGGAAAAGACCTCCGGTGGCATCGTCCTACCAGATACAGCCAAAGAAAAGCCACAACAAGGCGAAATCCTGGCAGCAGGACCTGGCAAATTTGACGAGAAGGGCAAT
>SBAT01000423.1 GCA_005240105.1 Chloroflexota bacterium | reverse complement strand
TTGGTTGACTAAGATGTTTGCTTCAATAATCTTGTCCATGTCGCCTTCAAGAATTTGTTCTAGGCTGAAGTTTTGGTTGATGCGGTGATCGGTGACGCGATTATCTTTGTAGTTGTATGTGCGTATTTTTTCCGAGCGATCGCCTGTGCCGACCTGCGAGCGCTTCTCGTCGCTAAGAGCCTTTTGTTGTGCCTCCATCTCCATTTGGTAGAGCTTGGCACGTAAAATTTGCTTGGCTCGTTCTTTGTTTTGTAACTGGCTGCGTTCTTCCGAACAGGCAACCATAAGTCCTGATGGCTTGTGCACGATGCGTACGGCAGTTTCGACTTTGTTGACGTTTTGTCCGCCGGCACCGCCTGAACGCATGGTTGAAATATCTAAATCATTTTCGTTCAACTGAACATCAATCTCATCGACCTCAGGCATGACGGCAACTGTTGCTGTTGATGTGTGGACGCGACCAGATGCTTCCGTTTCTGGGACGCGCTGCACGCGATGAACGCCCGACTCGTATTTTAGACGACTATAAACATCGGCACCGCGCACGTTGAGAATTACTTCTTTGTAGCCGCCCATTTCGCCGCTGTTGGAGCTGGCCGTTTCGATTTGCCAGCCGCGTTTGTCGGCGTATTTGAGATAGAGCCTCATCAAGTCACCGGCAAAAATTGATGCTTCATCGCCTCCAGCGCCGGCGCGAATTTCCATGATGATGTTTTTGTCGTCATTTGGATCTTTAGGAAGAAGCATGATCTTGAGCTTTTCGACGAGCTCTTCTTCTTTCTTCTTGAGCAGAACTGATTCTTGCTCGGCTATTTCTCTAATTTCTTTATCCGATTCAGTGCGCAGAATTTCTTGTGCGCCTTCACGCTCAACTTGAGTACTTTTTAGTTCGTTATACGCTTCGACAGTCTGCTCAAGTGTATGGCGTGTTTTGGCTAAACGACGGAACTCATCCGGCCGCGACATAATTGTCGGATCGGCCAGTTGCTCTTCAACTTTTCTAAAATCACGCTCGATTTCTTCGAGCTTTTGTATAAAGTGTTCCATGATTTTGCCAGCTACGTAGCCAAAGAAAAACTCGGAGAGGGAGGGATTCGAACCCTCGTTGCGCTTTCACACAAACAGTCTTTCCAGGACTGCACGATAGACCACTCCGACACCTCTCCAGGTATAACGCTCCGGTTCCGGCTATCGCCTTCACCTTCGCTAGCATCCGCTGTTCTCGCTCCGCCGCGACCGGCTCATCGCCGCTCTTGCTTTGCTCGTCTATCGTTACCCAAGTCGGATGAAATATTATAGCTTATCAAGTCCTAGGCTCTAGGGCTGTTCCTAAGCCTTTGAAGAGCACAATTGAGCTTTCTTGGCCCCTGCTTTGATGATAGCCAGAAACTCGTCGGCAACCAGGCTGGCGCCGCCTACAAGGGCTCCATCTATGTCCGATTGAGCAAGTTGCTCGTCGATGTTTGAAGCCTTTACGCTGCCGCCATAGAGGACTGGAATGGTTTCCGGGAATTCTTTAGATTTGAAGAGGTTGCCAATCGTTGCTCTGATTAGCTTGGCAACTCGATTGGCTTCGGCTGATTCGCAGGTTTTGCCTGTGCCAATCGCCCAAACTGGTTCATAGGCAATGACCAAAGTCTTGAGTTCTTCCATAGTCAAATCAGCGAGAGCTGCGGCAATTTGTCTGGAAATTACCGAGTCAGCCAGGTTTGATTCGCGTTCATCGAGAGTCTCGCCGACGCAGACGATTGGGATTAGCTTATGTTTAAGTGCGGTCTTTAATTTCAAGTTAACCGTGGTGTTTGTTTCGCCGAAGAATTGACGTCTTTCGGAATGGCCAATCAGTATGTACTTAATTCCCAGGTCGGTCAGCATGGGAGCGGCGATTTCCCCTGTAAAGGCGCCGGATTCATGGTGGTCCATGTTTTGTGCGCCGACATCAATTCTGCTTCCGGACGCCGCCGCCACTGTTGGCAAGCTCGTAAATGGGGGGCAGAGAACAATCTTCGGCAATTCTTTCTCGTTTTTAATTCCTTGCAAGATGGCTTCGGTAAGCTGTTTTGCCTCACCGGTTGTTTTGTGCATTTTCCAGTTGCCAGCAATAATTGGCAAACGATGAGTATTGGCCACGGCGACCTCCTGGTTGATTTAAATCCTTAGACTGAAATTCTAACCGATGTACAATACTTTGTTATGGAAATAACTGATGAATTGCCAACAAGACTTCCAGAGTGGTTGAAGAAGAGCGTTCTCAACACCGAGGAAAATCGTGGCGTCCGCAAGATTCTAAAAGAGCAGCGCTTGAACACCATTTGTGAAAGTGGGCGTTGTCCAAATAAGGGAGAGTGCTGGGCCAGTGGTACGGCAACATTTATGCTCATGGGTGCTGTTTGTACTCGTACATGTCAATTCTGCGCGGTGAACAAAGGCAAGCCACAACCTCTGGAAGCAGATGAGCCGATGCGTGTGGCCGTTGCTGCGAAGAATATGAATTTGCGTCATGTCGTTTTAACATCGGTCAACCGTGATGAATTGCCTGATCAGGGCGCTAATCATTTTGCCGACACGATAAAAACTTTATACGAAACAATTCCTGGTGTAGCGGTTGAAATCCTAACTCCGGATTTTCAAGGACGTAGGGAGTGTCTGGAAATTGTGTTGGCGGCAAAGCCATCTGTTTTTAATCACAATGTTGAAACGGTGCCGCGTCTCTACAAAAAAGTCCGGCCCGGTTCTAAGTACGACAGGTCACTTGCTGTTTTGTCCATGGCCAAGGAAATTGATGCCACTATTCCCACTAAGTCCGGCTTGATGCTTGGGCTTGGCGAAACGAAAGAAGAAGTTCTGCAAGTAATGGCGGATTTGCGCAGCATAGATTGTGATTTTCTGACGCTGGGACAGTACATGCGTCCGACAAGAGACCAGTTGCCCGTTCAGCGTTATGTAACGCCGGAAGAATTTGAAGAGCTTGCCGATTTGGCCGAAGGCATGGGCTTCAAGACCGTGCACTCGGGACCTTTGGTGAGAAGCTCTTATCACGCCAAGGAAGTCTACCAAGATTCGAAATTGGCATCAGTGTAATGCAAGACACGGATACAACAGATGCAGCAAGTGGTCTTGTAGAGGCGCAGCGTTGCTTTAAAGACAAGAAATACGATGCTTGTTTTTTGTGTCTGAAATCTTATTGGCTGAAAAATCTAAATGACGTAGAGGCGGTTAAGCTTTTCTCTGAATTGATGAAAGCACTTGAGCACAAGGATCTGGCGGAGAGTTTTGCAGCGCTTTGTACAGAAGAAGGCAAGTTGACCGATGATCCTAAGCTGTTGTTTGAAACGGGCTATCGTCTTATAGACACTAGACAATACGAACTTGCCGGTTTGCTGTTAAAGCGCTGTGCGGAAATTGTTCCTGACGATCCAGCACTTAACTATGAGCTTGGCTTTGTTCTAATGGTGCAGAAGAAGTTCGGTGAAGCAATTCCGTATTTGGAAATGTCCTTTGCGCACGAGATGACTTTTGATACAGCATTGAATCTAAGTGCTTGTTTTGCCCTTTGCCGTCGTATAAATGATGCCAGAGGTTTAATGGCGCGAATGACCAGTTTGGCAGAAACTGAGGAAGAAAAGGCAGCTATTGCCGAACAGGAAAATACTCTCAAGCGGCTGGAGCATTTTGCCGGACAAGCGGATCTAGATATTCGAGATTGGGCCTATGCTTTATACGGATGTATAGTCCTTGAAAATATTGCTGACAAAGAGGACCAAGACTATGATGCAGTAGCTCGGACAATGGTGCTGCTTAGAGGTATTGTTGAACCTCACAAAGACTTTACGACGATTGAATATTTCAATCTTAAAGCGCGTCCATTGGCGGAATGTTTGGCTAAGATGTTGGGCTTGCCAGTGCAAAGCTATAAAGGTCCCGGACAGGCTGGCAAAGCTCTTACAATAATTGCTAACGGTGATGACATGATTGGGCCGCACAGGAGTTTTGTCAGTCATGGTGATGAACGGGCTTTGTTCGTTTATTCGCTTGGTGCTGAGCCGTTGCCGTTAGTGATGGAATTAGTGGGCAAGCTTCCGGAGGCGGCCTTGCCTTGGGATAACGAGAACGGTCTCTCTGAGTTTAAGGCCAATTCGGAGAAGCTTTTGCAGGCGGTTGCCAAATTCACTGGCAATGAGGAACTCGAGGACAAACGACAGAGGCTGGCCACGTACTATCAAAAGAAAAACGCTCTTTTGCTTTGGTGTAATGCCAAGACATATCCAGTACGTCCGCAATATACGGCTGAAATTCCAGGGACGCAATCGATATGAACCTAGTTGAAAAAATTGCTTACACAGCCTCCTGCGTTACAACGCTTCCTTTCCTAGAGAAGGTTCAAGAACGCAGAAACTCTCCATCAGGTCTGGCTGTTTATTTGCCTGCTGTCGGATTGATCCTTGGACTTATTTTAGCTGCTATTTCCTGGTCCCTTTCAGCGTTGCATGTAAACCAACTGTTGGCTGGTGTTGTAGTTTCCATTGCTTGGCTTGTGTTGACTGGCGGAATTCATCTTGATGGCTTAATGGATACAGCTGATGGAATATTTTCCCACCAAAGTCATGAACGCATGCTGGAAATTATGAAGGACAGTCGAGTCGGTAATTTCGGTGTGATGGCCGGCTTTGTGGTTCTTATTCTCAAGTGTGCTTGTCTGGCTGTTATTCCGCGGACCATGTTGCCCATTGTTTTGTTGCTTATTCCAATCTGGTCTCGCTGGTGTGAAGTATTGGCAATTGGCGGGTATCCGTATTTGCGCAGTCAGGGACTGGGTAAAGTTTGGCATGATACGACAAAATCCAGCGATGTTTTGATGGCTTTGTTTGTCCCGCTGTCCGTGACCGCTGCCGTTTATATGTCCGGCTATTCAGAATCGCTTATTCTTGCTGCTTCTGCGGTGTTCTTTGGCTGGGCTAGTGCTTTTGTATTGAACAAGAAACTAAAAGGACACACTGGTGATACCTACGGCGCAACTGTGGAGTTGTCTGAAGCATTCGGACTTTTAGTTTTTGCGCTTGCTTTGGGCAGCTTTAACTAGAAGTTGGTACCGGAATTCTTCAAGAAAGACGGCAAGTTGTCTTGCTGGTTGGGAATAAGTCCAGGTATGTTGTCCGGATTAGCTGGATTTTGGGCCGGTGCATCTATTCCAGGTAGCACGATCTGTTTGTCGGCTGAGGCTTTTGCGCGTGCTGCTTCTTCTTCTCTGCGTGCACGTTCGGCATCTACTTTGCTTTGCCAGTCTTGTATTTGATCTTCGTAGCTTGCTTGATCGTCTCGTATTTGTTTGATCAATTCCGTCTTTTTTAGGCGGTAATCAGCGACATTGGCAATATCGAGCTCATTGGCCTTCTTGGCGCCCTTGCCAATGGCGTTGTAGTCTGTGCCGGACTCTGCATTATCCAGCGCCTTCTTTAGCAACTGACGGTTGAGATCGTGCATGTTCAACGACTGAATGCTGTTTAGCAACACACATAAACGGACAGGATTATCTTCCTTGGTAATTAGATCAGCAACTGCTTTGTGAGCCATTTTTTCCATGCCCATTGAACGAACCAATTGGGCGAAATAAATTGCTTCTTCCGGCGAATTCGTCTGTTGGTAGACTTTCTCCATTGCCATTTCGGCAATGTCATTAAGTCCTAGGTGTTGGGCGTTGACTGCCAAATTTTGCAAATCAGCATCGGTATTTGTGTTGTCGATAAGCGTTTTAATAGCCTGACGCGTTAATTCAAAGAACTGGTATTGCCTGGAGGTAAGGGCTACCAGCATCAAGTCATGGCTAGTCTTGCAGAGGCTAAGGGCTCTTCTGACGCATTGTCTGCGTACTTCCATCATCGGGAAACCATAAGTCTGTGTCAGGTTTGCCAAATTGAGACATTCGTCGACAGTGCTCATAGATTCCAGAACAGACAAAATCAGAGTACCGGCCATTTGGATTTTGCCTGTCTTAAGCAATTGATTTATCTGCAATATCTTCGCCTGGTTTTCATCAGGTGGTGGCGCAATTGGCTTTGCTTCTTTGAACTTCGCTGCCAACACGGGAACAGCCGTATAGCCGGGAGCGGATAAGAGGGCTGCAAGCAGGAGAAGATTAGTGATCCGGAACTTCGTGGATAACATGGTATTCCAGGAGATGCCAACAAACTGATTAAACCACAAAGAGTAATGAAGTGAAAACTGGAAGCAGTGCTTGACTTGTTGCGGGCCGTTGGCGAGATACTTCGCAAAATGTGCATGGTGGAGTGACTTTGAGTGATCGGAAAGTCACTTCGTTGACTGTAAAAGACAAGTTAGTGCGAAAGTTTTGGGAACGCAAACAATGGGACAAGAATTTATCTCAATAAATTGAACTTTTTGAGGGGTAACTCCGTCTTTAAGAATAGAAGGAGCGAAGTGAATACTGTCAAGGGAGATGCATCTTGACATATTTACAAAATGTATTTACAATGACAATTAGATTCGAATGGGACGAGCTAAAGAATCAAAGAAACAGCAGTGAGCGCGGTCTCGATTTTGCTGATGCGAAAATACTACTGAGCGAGCGAGTATTTTTTAGAGTTGACGATCGAAAAAATTACGGAGAGGAAAGATTGATCGCTACGATCCCGTGGCAAGGCAGACTGGTTGTTGTTTATACGTGGCGATCAGCCGATTTAATCCGAATTATTTCTTTTAGAAAGGCAAATAAGAGAGAGAGGAAGGTATGAAAAGAAAATCGAGGACTAATTGGGCTCTCGTTGATGCGACGAAAGATGAGGACATAGACTATACCGATAGTCCTGAGCTTGATGAGGAGTGGTTTGAGAAAGCGGTTTGGGGAATACCCACCAAGGAAATAATGACGATTCGCATAGACTACGATGTGCTTACTTGGTATAAGAGTAGCGGTCCTGGGTACCAAACGCGAATTAATGCCCTATTGCGGGCTTACATGGAAGCGCAATTGAAAAAGAAGGGCACAGTTCCAGCAAAGAAGAAGCGTTCACAAGGGACAACCAAATCAAGAAAGCGCGCTTAACTGTGATTGTTAACCTGGGCGGAAATTTCTCGCAGAATGGACATCGATTGCTGAGCTTTTTCTTTAGGGACAAACAAGTGATCATGAAAGTATGCAGATACCGGATTACATGGGATGCCGGCGGCGGCTAAGGCATTGGATATAGCTGCCATGAATCCTACGGCAGCAAGATCGGAATTTATTTCGCATGTAATAAGCGACCACGAGCCAGAATATTGTAATTGGGCCTTGTCAGCGACGGACTTTTCAATAATTAGCGTCAATCCCTCTTTCTCCCGAAACGTGCACAATGGTGCTAGTTTGAGTGATTGAAAGTCGTCATCACTGACGGTGCAAAAGACGAATTCCTCGTTGTTTAGAGAAGGGTTCATCGAGGTGAGTAAAATGTCCAAATTGTTTTCAGGCATAGCTTATTTCCGGAGTTTTAATGGAAAACCCTATGGTGAACAGCTCGAAGGGTTTCAGGGAGATCGAAGATGTTAATGCTGTCGAGTCTTGATTGTCGGCTAGGTTATATCGTCGTACTTGGTCTATGTTAAAAGCGCTTTTTACTTGCAGCGTTTGTTCAGACGCACTGGTATTTAATAAGCGCAGGCGGATCTCGTTTTCCGGTGTCAAACTCATGGAAACAACTCGAATCGAATCGTTTTCTATTTGTATGAGTCTGACATTTTCCGTGCTTGAATTGTTGGATAATGATGTCCATAGTCGCCCCTCGAACTGCTCGGCGAGGTCGTAAGCTCGAGAGGCCTGCTCGCTAATACCTAAAGGTGCCCAAGCATATGATGTTTGGTTTGGTCCAAGGCAATTGGCCTCCGGTGTCGGCAGATGTGGTCCAGCGCCGCCCCCGCGTGTTCTCATTCGTCCGCGGGAGAGAATGGATACGGCTCGCAGGAGAGTGATGGAGACGTTGTTGCCCTCAACTGCATATTCCGGCAGTCCGGTGTTGAGGAAAAGTTGATCGTTGGCAATGAAAAAGCGTTGGCAGGGGAAGCGATCCGGTGGCGCCTCGGTGCCTATGTCTACAGGCAAATTGCTGGAGACTTTCCTGTGTTCGCGTTTTACTAAGGAGAAGTGATTTTCTGAAACGGTTTCTATTACGGGTTTGCCTGTGTTGAATAGGACTTCCAGGCGATGATCTTGTGCTTTGTTGTCCCAGGTTGTTTCAAAGAAAACAATTGGCACGTTTTTACGAACGGATATCTCTGTCTGGATTTTGTGAGGTATTAGTTTTGGCGACCGAGATAGATCGGCAATTTCATTCGGTTGAATATCTGTGTTGGTTTGAAGAACTTGTTCGGGGATCTTTATCTCATAGGTCAACAGTAAGGAAGATACAATTGGACCCTTGTTGCCGATTTTGACATTCATGAATTTGGCTTCGATCGGTCTGTCATTAGGCAGTGGATCAAAATTGTATGTATCGCCACCGTCTGCCACGTCTTGCAGGCGATGACTTAGCTCGTAAGACTGACTACCACTAACGGCCGATATTTTGCCGTCCTTGCTCACGGTGACTGTTATTAGTTCGTTTGTAATTGACTTGTGCTCGCCGGCAGATGAAGATTTTGCATTGGCTGTTTTGTCTCTGGTTTGGGGCACGCCATTTATCAAGGTGACATTGCTGATGCCGATGCCAGGCACATATCCAGGCCAAACCCAGCCCTCGTTATATTGGACCATTTTGTAGTAGGGCGTCACGCCTGGACCGGAGAATAATTCGTCTCGCTTTTCGGTTTTTGTAATTTGGATATTGGCTGATTTTTGAGTCTGATCTGGATTGGTGTACCAGGACATAGCAACAGGGTAGGCTTGGTCTTGTCCGGACAAGTTGAAGACAGTAAGTTGTTGGTGATTCACTGACGGATCGTTTTCCGATAATGATTCGGTTGTTGTGTTGAGTGCTAGACGGGCACGTTTTTCCAAGGCATCCAGGATGTTATTGAACGAATCTGTTCTCACCATCATTTCGCGGTGCACCGCATCGACGCTGCAGCCGCAAATGCTATCGTGTGGTTGGTTTTGTAAAAGCAGTTGCCAGGCCTTACCTAGTTCGTGATGTGGGTAGGTAGCAATTCCTTTGCTGGCAAGCAGTGAAAAGAGCGGCTCGATTATGTTTGTAATGCGATGCTCAGCCAGTCGATTGGCACGCTTTAAATACAGTCGAGTTGATAGTACACCGGGCAATAGATAAGCTCTTTCAAAAAGTTTTGCCTGGCTGTTGTCTCTTAGTTCACCGGTTACGGTTGATAACTCTCCATTGCTTGCCGTTATGGAAGCGGAAAGGAGATTTATAAAATCACTTGGTTGGATAACCCAGATATCAACACCTTCGCCTTTGAGTTTTTGATCAATACTCTCAATAGTGGCGGTGAAATCCTTGGGCGGGAAGATATGGTCGCCACCGACTGGACATAATGCCCCGTCAATGAATGAGCAATAAGCATTGGCTATATGATTTGTTTCCGGGCTGTGGTTGAGCCATGTCTTGAGTGATTGAGATAGTTCGCTAGTGTTCTTGTTCTCGTGGAACTGCGTTTGATAATAACCACGGTTGAGATGATAGGTGAGGACCCGGCTGCCGTCAGGGCTTTGCCACCAGAATACAGGATTAGTTTCAACTTCCCCTACGCCGCGCCAGACGATGGCATTATTGATACCAAAACCGCTTAGAATTCTCGGTAAATCCTGGCTGTGTCCAAAAGTATCCGGACAATAACCAATCATTGCTGGT
>SBAT01000283.1 GCA_005240105.1 Chloroflexota bacterium | reverse complement strand
TTTTGCTTATTGCCGCCGGCATGATTGTTGGCTTGCGCACGTCCCTCTCCATGCTTGCTGGAGCAGGACTTCTCTACTTTGTATTTGGTCCAATGATGATCAACCAAGGTGAAATTGAAACCCCGGCTAAGTTAATTAGATGGGCGCTTTGGTCAGGTACGGCAATTATGGTTACTTCCGGACTGACATCTTTTGCATTGCAGTGGAAGACAATTGCGAGGGCATTTACCGGCTTCAAGACCAAGACAAATGTTGCTGAGTCTGCTGAAATGAATGCGGTAGAAGTGCCCTTTAAGTGGTTAATGGCAGGACTAATTCCTCTGGTGATTGCTGTCGTCATCCTGCAATATGTTGCCTTTTCCATTAATCCCGCTCTTGGTCTTTTATCTGTTGTGATGAGTGGAGTATTGGCACTGGTTGCTTGTCGTGCCACTGGTGAAACGAACATTACGCCGATTGGCGCCATGGGCAAGATTACGCAATTGACGTATGCCGTACTTGCGCCATCGAACGTGACAACGAATCTTATGGCTGCCAGCGTTACTGCCAATATTGCCAGTAGCTCGGCTGATTTGTTGACCGATCTGAAGAGCGGTTATTTGTTGGGTGCAAACGCACGCAAGCAATTCCTGGCTCAATTTATGGGTGTTTTCTTCGGAACAATTGCTGTCGTGCCTGCCTGGTTCTTGATGATACCGAACAAGGCTGCTCTGGAAGCTTTCAATCCACCTGCCGCCAATATGTGGCGCGCGGTGGCTGAAGCTCTATCGTTTGGAATCCAGTATGTGCCGGTAACAGCACGCTGGGGCATCCTTATAGGTGGAATTCTGGGCATAGTTCTTGCGCTGGCGGAGGCTTGGTATCCCAAGCTGCGTCCCTACATCCCTTCAGCAATGGGGCTGGGTCTATCCTGGGTAATGCCGTTTGCCAACTGCCTTTCGTTCTTCATTGGTGCTGTTGTCGCTCTTATTTGGACCAAGCTTTCGCCAAAGACAGCTAAAGCTTATGTAATCCCAACAGCGTCCGGTGCGGTTGCCGGTGAGTCCCTGGCTTGTGCGATCATTGCTATGATTACTGCAGTAGGCGCTCTTGCCAAATAAGGTACTTGCAACAAAACCAATGAACGCTTCAACAGCCACTAAGGCGGAAAAGAAACTTGTCATCAAGGCTATTGATGCCTTGGGCAGGCACGTCACTCCTGCGGACGTGGCAACCAAAACCGGCTTGCCCATTTTGTCCACGACTGCGACGCTTAACCAGGTAGCGACGGAAACCGGCGGGCACCTGGAGGTGGCTAAGACAGGCGACGTTGCTTACCGCTTTAATTTCGGCTTTCAAAATGCGTATTTAGCTAAAGGCTTCATGCGTATCTTACAAATGATTGGCGAAAAGACTTTTCAAATTGCCTTTTTCTTGCTCCGCATTTCCTTCGGCATAATGCTCATTCTTTCATTCTTGGTAGTTGTTGGACTGATCATTGTAATTATGCTGCGCGGTGGTGGAGACAGAGACCGTGACCGTGGTGGTGGTGGAATTAATTTTGACTTTTTTGACTACATGATTTTGCGTGACTTGTTCTGGTGGAGTAGCTATACAGGGCAGACAAATCGCTATCGTAATGAAAGAAGGCAAGTACGTAAGGGTAATTTCTTGCTTGATTGTTTTTCCTTCTTGTTTGGTGATGGAAATCCAAATTACGATCTAGAAGAAAGACGATGGGCAACTATTGCCGAAATAATAAGAAACAACGAAGGCGTTGTAACGGCTGAACTACTGGCACCCTTTACGGGCGCAAATCCTAAGAATGAAGATGGTGTATTGCCGGTGCTGGTTCGGTTTAACGGCAAGCCGGAAGTTAGTGAAACAGGAAACATCGTGTATGTGTTTCCCTCGATGCAAGTGAGCACCAAAGGCGAACTGCATGAGAATACAAAGCCTATTTATCTAAAAGAAAAAGATTGGAAGTTTACTGAAGCTCCGGCGGATAGCTTGATGCCAGTGTACGTGCTGGCCGGCTTTAACTTTTTTGGCAGCATATGGCTTTTGAATTTTGTTGCGCACTCGGCTGAGTTCTATCCGTTGCTGCCGCTCATCAATTGCCTGGTAGTTTATGGTGTGTTCTTTGTTGGTGTTCCCTTGGTGCGTTGGTTGGGTCAACTCTGGTTGAATCAGCGAATTAATGCTCGTAATAAGACAAGACAGGAATATGCTGCTCAAGTATCGAGTCCGAGCGGTGAGTTGAAAACAAAGTTGTTGGAAGCGAAGCAGTTTCAAGTTAAGACGCAACGCGTGTCGACAAAGGATCTTGCTTACACAACTGAGAAAGAGCTTCTTGATCAGGAATTTGAGCCACGCCCATAATTTGATGTTCGTTCTTGTCGTCCCCGGCAGTCGTTGGCAGGTATTCACTCGATGAATATATGAGTTTCCTAATTCCCAAATTCAAGACTAATGCAGCGGCTGGTCGTTACTATGCCGCCATTGCCGGGTGGCTAACTTTAGGCGCGCTATTGTGTATTGCAATCCTGGCAATGGTAATCTCGACGGTTCAAATCGATCCAGAGCGACCTGTTATAGAGGAGCGAGCTTCGGCGCTTTTGCACCGCAAGGTCTCCATGGGACATCTATCCTACCGGCTTGACTTTCATGGGTTGGTTTTGAAGACGGAGAGTCTTGATGTTAGGGACAGCAAGGGTGTCCGTGTTCTCCTGTCCGGACCAACAGAGTTTGCTTTGGAAGTCTTGCCACTCTTAAACGGGCAAGTTGTTATCACGGCAGTCTATTTCCAGCATCCCGAACTTTGGCTTATTCGTAAGGCAGCGAAAGTCTGGAATGTGTCCGACATCATAGCCCAGGGAAAAACCGTATCTGCACTTGAGTTCGAGCACGGGAAGATTCATTTTCAGGACCTAGCAGGTCTGCCTCGACCGCTCAAGCGGGCAATTGAGAAAACCGAGCGCTTTACTCACCTGAAGCCTGAGATAGCGGCAGATGATACAGAAATGGTCTGGCTACCCCACGAAGTTGAGGAGGTCAGGCTGTCCCTGGTGCGTCCGTCAGCGGATCACAGCTGGCCGTTTGAGCTGTCGTTTGCCATACCGCATACCGATTATACGACCACCGTGAAAGTCTCCGGGCTGGGACACGGTCTTCTTGATGAATGGCAAAAGAACAAATACAGATTTGATCTGTCCGTTACGCAATTAAATCCTCTCGATCTTCGATCGTTTGCAAAGTTGTGGCCGACGCCACCATTGCCCAAGATAGAAGGGCTGGTAGACGCTCGGATAACCGGACAAGCAATATATGAG
>SBAT01000188.1 GCA_005240105.1 Chloroflexota bacterium | reverse complement strand
CGCCTGTAATTTTATGTGTTTCGCTGCCGACAAAAACGCGCAGCGTGGCAATGTTCAAGGTCTTATTGTCCTTGAATGAAATTGTGGCAGGCACATGCAGATCGGGTAATTTGGGGTATTCGCTGCCGGCGGACTGTGCCCAAAGGCCTTTTACTTGCTGTCCTGACACGACTCCGCCGGAGAATAGGTCGCAGCCAGTGGTTTGGCGCCCGTCCCAGCCACTGGGGACCTTAACAATGCAGCCAATAATGTGCGCTCCGCTGCGTCGAAATTCCATTTCAAACCCATCGCCGTTGTGCCAGCGCCCTAACAGCTTAGATTCAGCAGTAGTCGGCTGACAGTTGGCAGGGCAAAAGACGATTCCGTATGCCAACACAGCAACGATTAACCAACCGACAGATCTGCCATGGATCTTGTTCATTGTTACGTTCCTTAAACAGGAGATTAATTCAACGGACACTCGTATCCGCAGTCAATATACCCAGGCATTTGCCTGGGTATATTGATTCAATTCTTGAGTTAAGTTTCTTGTCTGATGATTAGGACAAATCAGCGGCAATTGTTTTGTCTATTCTGTCCTTAAACGCCACAGCAATGTCTTGTTTCTCCAGGTGCTGGTCGATTGTCTTGCCGCCTTGCTTTACCGGGTGGTCAGTAAAGAATTTGCGTGTGTCCTTAGCCCAGTCTGCTGATACGAGACTGGTCACACCTTCGACCATGCGTGGAATGGCATTGTCCGGGAAGCGCTCGAGGATTTTGGTCCAGTTTGTTTTCACAAATTCCCAAGCGGCGCCGCGACCGACGACATTGCCCATTGCTGACTGCACCAAGTATGGAGCGTTCTGCGATTTGATCTCAGTACCCAGAGTCTTTTCCAGAGTCTTAAGTAGCAACGCCTTATTTTGGAAAGCAATTAGAGCAAACAAATAGCGCTGCTCGTCTTGAGGAGTCTTGGCGTTTTTGAATTCATTGAAGAATTCTTCGTAACGCTTTTCGTCTCCCGTGTAAGCCAAGATCGAGACAAGGGCTGGTACAACGTTTGGATCAACAGCTTGGCGATTTTGTTGATACTTGCCGTACCATTCAAGCGCCTGCTTTTGTATTTCCTTGTCAGCGCCGATTGTGCCGATTGCACCTATAGCCATGCCTCTTAGTTGCTTGGTTAATTCGTCCTCGCCGGACTTTGGTTCAAAGCCGAGTTTTTTGACGATGGTTGAGAGCAATTCACGGCTGAAGGACTCGAGTTTTGGTCTGGCATCATCGCCTATTACCTTGTTCAAGTAACCAAGCGAGCCAATTAAGATAGCCCAAACGTTCTTGTCATTTTCGTCTTTGAACATATTGGCCATCTTCAAGTATTGCTTGACCGGTATGTGACCGGCTAAGGTCAGTGCCCAGGTGTCGTTGACTAGATTGAAGCGTTCAATTGGCTGTAAGCGTACGGGCGAATCAGCTTTCAAGTTGCTTGTCAGTGCACTCATTAATTGATCTGAATAGGCAACGCGGTAGAAACCATGTCCGCCTTCGTTGATTACGACCCATTCCAATTTGCCTGGCAGTTCAATTTCTGTTTCCTTGTCGGAAAGAATGAACTTCTTGCTGAAAGCACCTTTATCAGTTTGTGCTCTCAACATAATTGGAACCTGGAAAAGTTGCTTATTGGAAGCATCTTTCAGATAGAAGAAGCGCTCTTGGCTGAGCTTGAGCTTTGTGCCTGCTGCATCAACTGAAGCGGAAATAACTGGGAAGCCCTGTTGGAATATCCAGGAATCCATTATTTGTCTAACTGGTTGTTTGCAAGACTCTTCAATACCGTCCCAAAGATCAGTTGTTTCAGCATTGTCGAATTGATGCTTGTTCAAATAGAGGCTGACGCCTTTTTGGAAAGCTTCAGCACCCAAATATTGTTCAAGCATGCGCAAAACAGAAGCGCCTTTTTCATAGGTCAAAACATCAAACATACCGTTAGCATCTTGCGGACTTAAAACCGGATACTCAATTGGACGAGTGCTTCTCAGTCCATCGACACCAAAGGCCGAGCTGCGTGATACACCAAATGAATCCCAGCGCTTCCAGTTTGGCTTCCAGGCATCGACGGCGCGCATTTCGGCAAACGTAGCAAAGGCTTCGTTTAACCAGATGCCATTCCACCACTTCATCGTTACCAGATCGCCAAACCACATGTGGGCAATCTCGTGTGCCACCACGTCGGCAATTCTTTCCATCTCAGCATGAGAGGCTGTTTTTTCATCGACAAGTAAAGCTGTTTCACGGAAGGTAATAGCACCAAGGTTTTCCATGGCGCCGAAGGCAAAGTCAGGAATGGCAATCAAGTCCATTTTGGTGCCAGGATAAGGAATGCCGTAATAGTTGGCAAAGTAGTTGACGGAGAATTTGGCAATGTCTAGGGAGAAGATGGACAAGTGCTCTTTGCCCGGTACTGCCCAAACACGAATTGGCACATTGCCGGCCATTACTTCTTTGGTGCCGATGAATTCACCGACGATGAAGGCTACAAGATATGTGGACATGATCACGGTGTCGGCAAAAGTTACTGCCTTCTTGCCGTTACCGACTTTGTTCTCTGAAGTAACAGCGGCGTTGGAAATGGCCGTCAATTTTTCGTCGACGATTAAGGTGACAGCAAAGATCGCTTTGAAATCCGGTTCGTCGAAACAAGGGAAGGCACGTCTGGCGTCAGCCGCTTCAAACTGGGTGGTTGCCAGAACCTTCTCGTTGCCCTTTTCATCTTTGTAGGTGCTGCGATAAAAGCCGTGTAACTTATCGTTCAAAATGCCGGTAAATTCAATTGATAACTTGGCCTTGCCCTTGGGAATGGCTTCGTCGAAGCGGAAGGTGGCGCGCTCCAGCTTTTCATCCAGTGATATCTTTCCAGCCAATTCCTTGCCGGATGATGATAAGACTGTGGCCTTTTGTATATCAATTTCAATGGCGTTGAGGGTGATTTCCGTCACTGACTCTTTGATATCCAAGTGGATAATTTCACTGCCAGCGAAGGTGAACTTGGCCAGGTCCGGCGTCAAGCTAATCTCGTACTTGGACGGGACGGCTGTTCTTGGTAAGCGGTAGGCTTGAATATCCTTGTCGGCAAGAGCTGTTGAATCTTTTGACATCTGCAAATCCTCTCAAAGCAATGCAGCACAGATTATCACAAGTTGAACTAGTCGTAGGCGTCGCCTTGACAGGGCTTTGAACCCTTTATTTTCGATAACAAAACTACAGCGAGAACGTAGCATTGCGAGGAGCAATGCGAAGTGGAGCGTGGATTGTCGGATGGCAAGCGAAGGTGTAGCGATAGCGAAACCGGAGCGTTATTTTTAGTACAATATGTAAGTCGTTCGAATTTGTTCTATGACCGCGGCTAGTTGGCGGTCACGCACGTTTTGATCTCTGGCATATTCAATAAGGATAGAAGCAATGATTCAGATGCAAGCGGAAATGGTAAAAACCTGGACGGAGTTGGCTCGCCAATTACGTATCGATAGCATTCGTTGTACAACAGAAGCTGGTTCCGGGCATCCGACATCTTCCATGTCGGCAGCTGACTTGATGGCTGTCCTGTGGAGCAAGTATTACCACTACGATTTTGCCAAGCCGCAAATGGCCAACAACGATCGCCTGATTTTTTCTAAAGGACACGCAGCACCGCTTCTCTACTCTTTGTATAAAGCCGCCGGCGCCATCGCGGACAAAGAATTGATGAGCTTGCGCAAAATGGGCAGCCGCTTAGAAGGACATCCAGTTCCTGTCATTCTGCCTTGGGTAGATGTAGCCACGGGATCACTCGGTCAGGGGTTGCCGATTGGCGTTGGTATGGCACTCAATGGTAAGTATCTGGATAAATTGCCTTACAAGGTCTATGTCCTTTGTGGTGATAGTGAAATGGCTGAAGGTTCCTGCTGGGAAGCAATGGAATTAGCCAGCCACTACAAGCTCGATAATTTAATTGCCATTTTGGATATGAACAGACTGGGACAGCGCGGCGAAACAATGCTTGCTTGGAATAGCGCAATTTACGCTGAGCGTGCCCGTGCTTTTGGTTGGGAAACAATAGAAATTGACGGACACAACCTTGAGCAGATTGATGCTGCTTATGACAAGGCTTTGAAAGTAAAAGGACAGCCAACACTAATTATCGCCAAGACAGAAAAAGGTCATGGCGTGAAGGCAATCGCGAACAAAGACGGCTGGCACGGCAAGGCTCTTAAGCCGGACGAAGAGAAGGAAGCAATTGCTGAATTGGGCGGTGAAGTGAACATCACCATCAAAGTTGCTAAGCCGGAAGACATCAAGCCGCATGTTGATGCAGTGGCTGGCAAATTCGCATTGCCGAAATATGAGGGGCTGGTAGCCACACGTGAAGCGTACGGTGATGCCCTTAAGGTGCTTGGTGATGTGAATGCTGATGTGGTGGCATTGGATGCCGAAGTAGGCAACTCAACATTCTCCGAACGCTTCGGCAAAGCTCATGCCGATCGTTTCTTTGAAATCTATATTGCCGAACAACAAATGTTAGGTGCTGCCGTTGGACTGGCAAGCAGAGGAAAAATAGCTTTTGCTTCGACGTTTGCTGCTTTTCTGAGCCGTGCCTATGACCAAATTCGTATGGGCGCCATCTCGCGTTCCAATCTGCGCATTTGCGGTTCACATGCCGGCGTTTCCATCGGTGAAGATGGTCCTTCGCAGATGGCTCTGGAAGATCTTTCCATGATGCGTTCTGTATATGGTTCAACGGTGCTTTATCCATCAGACGCTGTTTCAGCTTTCCAATTAGTTGAAGCAATGTCCAAGCAGCCGGGCATTTCCTACATGCGCTCGACACGTGAGAAGACTCCTCTTCTCTACGACGCCAATGAGAAATTCCCAATTGGCGGCAGTAAGGTGCTCAAGCAGTCGAAAGAAGACAAGGCAACAATAGTTGCAGCCGGCATTACCTTGCATGAGGCACTCAAGGCATACGAAGAGCTGAAGAAAGCCGGAATTGCCGTACGCGTAATTGATGCTTATTCAGTGAAGCCAATTGATAAGGCAACTCTGGCAACAGCTGCCAAAGAAACCGGACTGCTGGTGGTCGTTGAAGATCATTGGCCGGAAGGTGGTTTGGGAGATGCAGTGCTTGAGGCGTTTGTCGGTGGCAATAACCTGCCGAAGGTAATTAAGTTGGCTGTAAATTCCATGCCTGGATCAGGCAAGCCAATGGAGCTTCTCGATGCAGCTGGAATTAGTGCCAAGCACATTATTGAGACAGTTAAAAAAGAGATTGTTCAGTAAACCTAGATTTGTCACTCTGAGCGCCAGCGAAGAGTCTCGTAACTTAAGGCGCGAGATTCTTCGCTTTGCTCAGAATGACTGGTCCACGTTTGTGTCAGGCATCGGGTTTGCTGAGTCTCTTGAGCGATTGGATAGGAATAATTAGATGATTCGTAAGCGTTGGTTGGTCCTTCTCGTACTGCAAGTAGCGGTTTTGTTTGCCGGTTTGATATCGCACGGACAAGCAAAGCAAGTTCTGCTTGTTTCCGGCTCGCAGTGGGAGACCTGGTCTGATTCTATATTTGATCGGGCGAAGAAGGAAAACCGCCTGGTCATACTGGACTTGGAAGCTGGCTGGTGCCATTGGTGTCACGTCATGGACGAGAAAACATACAAAGATCCGGAAGTGCTTAAGCTGCTGAAAAACCGGTTCATCATGGTACGTGTGGACCAAGACTCAAGACCGGATCTTTCTACCCGCTATGAA
This sequence comes from Chloroflexota bacterium, assembly GCA_005240105.1. GTDB lineage: Bacteria > Cyanobacteriota > Vampirovibrionia > Obscuribacterales > Obscuribacteraceae > SBAT01. The sequence goes on along the minus strand of SBAT01000188.1, from coordinate 3,339 downwards.
GACTACGGTTGGCCGGCAACAATTATTTTCGACGCCTCCGGCAGGGAATTAGTAAAAAAATCCGGCTATATAAATCCGGAAGAGATGCTGACGCTTCTCAATGAAGTTGTGAACAACCCCAAGCCGCCGGAAGAGAAGCCTAAAACAGCGGAAGTTGCTACCAATGGACAGGACGCAGGATTGCCGGCTGAACTGCGCAAGGAATTAAATGATAAGCATACGGCCGGCTATGACATCAAAGCCGGTGGTTGGAAGACCGCACAAAAGTTTTTGGACTGGGATTCAGTTGAGTATTGTATGTCCAAAACTAAAGAGCGTGACTATCATCCGGAAGAATGGGCGCGGGCAACGCTATCTAATGAATTGCAGTTGATGGACCCGGTTTGGGGTGGTGTATATCAGTACTCAACGCAGGGCGACTGGAATCATCCGCACTTTGAAAAGCTCGTGCAATTTCAAGCTGAAAACATGCGTATTTATGCTCTTGCTTATGAATACTGGCAGGATCCGGAACACTTGAAGGCTGCTCAGGATATTCATCGGTATCTAAAGGAATTTTTGATGAGCCCGGAAGGCGCCTTTTACGTCAGCCAGGATGCTGATCTCATACCGGGCGAATCCGCTCAGGGCTTCTTCCAGTTGTCAGATGAGCGCCGTCGAGAAATGGGCATACCACGCGTAGACAAACACATTTACTCGCGAGAAAACGGTTGGGTAATTAGTGCGCTCACACAGCTCTATGCTGCTACTGCCGATCAGACTTATTTGGAGGAGGCTGAGAAAGCTGCCCGCTGGGTAATTGCTAATCGACAGCTCCCCGGTGGTGGCTTCAGTCATGACAAGACCGATGTTAATGGTCCGTATCTTGGCGATACACTTTCTATGGGACGGGCATTGCTCAATCTGTATTCTGTTACGGCAGACAGAAGCTGGCTCAAGCAATCGGAAGAAGCAGCCAAATTTATTGCTAAGACCTTTGCTAATGGCAAGACTGGTTTTGTGAGCAATGTGAATAAGGACCCTAATGCCAAGCTTCAGCCGCAACCTAGTCTCGATGAAAATATTTCCGTGGCTCGTTTTGCCAATTTGCTATTTCATTACACAGGCAACGATGAATATAAGCAAATGGCCAATTCTTCCATGCGCTACCTGTCTTTGCCTGATGTAGCAAGAAAGAGACAAGTTTTGGTAGCAGGAATATTGCTTGCCGATAGGGAAGTGACAACGACGCCTACGCACATTACCGTTGTCGGCTCAAAGCAAGACCCGAAAGCTAAGGAGTTGTTTGCCGCCGCCTTGCGTCATCCATCCAATTACAAACGCACAGAGTGGTCTGACACTGCCGAAGGCAAATTGCCAAACACTGATGTGGAATATCCGCAGTTGAAAAAGGCTGCCGCCTTTGGCTGTGTCAACAACCGCTGTTCAGCACCAGCTTATGATCCAGAGGCGCTGGCAGCTATTATTGAACAACTGAGTAATTAGGTGGTGGAAATAGCGTGCGCTTAATCGCTAAAGTTATTTGCCTTCTTATGCTGATGCAACCGGTTGCGCAAGCAGCAGCATTTGATCAGTCGCACCAGCTATTTACCGACCAGTTAAGTAAATACATGAGCCGCGGGCTCATCCACTATGAAAAACTCAAAGAACATCCGGATGGACTTGATCAGTATTTGGTTACACTGGCCAATCTAACAGAAGATGAGTATAAGAATTTCTCGGACAGTCAAAAGAAGGCTTTTTGGATCAATGCCTATAATGCATTGACTATCAAAAATGTTCTGACTCATTATCCAATTCAAGGCACATTGACCTGGTTCCCTGCCAGCAGCATCAGGCAAGTTGTAGGCTTTTGGGACGAAGACAAGTTCCGGGTTCTAGGACAAGACTATACGTTGTATACGATTGTGCATGGGCGGATACGCAAGGATTTCCGTGATCCGCGCATGCATTTTGCTATTGTCCCAGCTTCGCGGGGTGCATTGCCTCTGCGTTATGCTGCCTATGTCGGCGAGACTCTGGATGAAGACTTGAATGGGCTTACCAAAAAGGTCATATCAGATAGAAAGTTTGTGCAATTTGATGACAAAGCGAATGAGATACGCTTGAGCAAAATTTTTGCCTGGTTCCCGCTGGATTTTATGGCTCCGGTCGGCTTTGGTAAAAAACGACAGTTGCCGCCCAATGATAATGCCGTGGTTTTAGATTACGTGCTTAAGTTATTGGAGTCCCAGGGTAAGCCGCACGAAACCAAGCCGGATATTCAAGTTATCTATCAACCTTATGACTGGTCACTCAATGATGCACGCAAGTGAAAAGGAGAGAAGCTAGTGGCTTACTGGTTATTTAAAACAGAACCCGGCTGTTACAACTATGACGAGCTGGAAAAAGACAAGAAAACTTGCTGGGATGGTGTCGCTAATAATTTGGCCTTGAAGTATTTGCGCCAGGTCAAAAAAGGTGACTTAGCGATCATCTATCACACCGGTGATGAAAGATCAGCAATAGGTATTGCCGAAGTAACTTCTGAGCCGTATGTAGACCCCAAAGACGACGACCCCAAGTTGGCAGTCGTTGATCTCAAGCCAAAAAAGCGACTGGCCAAGCCTGTTAGTCTTGCTCAGATCAAAGCAAACCCGGCCTTTGCGGATTTCTTACTGGTAAAAATGTCACGCCTATCGGTAATGCCGGTCACCGACAAGCAATGGAAAATGATTGTCGACAAGGAATAGGACCTGATTTGCCCCATCCCTGGATTGATTACGTTTTACTAGCGATGCCATACTCTTTGAGAATCTTTTTGCAAATTTCTACACACTCATTGCAAATTTGTGCATTAACACCTGCGACAACGTTGCGATCGCGTCCTGTACGCTTACTACAAAACGAACATCGTAGTTTAGAACTGCGCTCCACTGTCTTGAAATTTGGTGCTCTGCTTGTTTGATCAATCATGACGTCCTCGACAATAGCCGTGCAATCAGCACAGATGTAAACGCCTGGACCAGCTATCAAGGCCTCTACACCGTCTTTGCCTGCACCACAGAAACCGCAAGGCATTTTCTTATCTGTCATCGTCTCTTTAGGAACGGCCCGTAAAGATTCTCTCCAGCCGCTTGATGCATTTGTAACAAGCTGGTGCACCCGTTGATGACTAACATTCAGTGCTTCTGCAATCTCGCGGACTGATGCTCCTGACAGATGTAAGCGACGAATATTTTGGCAGTATTTCTCTTTTGCCTGCTCAAGATTTCGCTCTGCTGTACTAATGTCCTTTGCTGCGGCAAGCGTGCCTGAAAGCAATTGTTCGTTAATCATGGCCCCTCCTTTGTCTATTTG
>SBAT01000048.1 GCA_005240105.1 Chloroflexota bacterium | reverse complement strand
GGTAATATCCACATCATTGAGGACGTGGTTAGGCAAAGAGCTGATTATCGCATTGACGTTTTGGTTAAGAGCGGTTTTTGGCGGCTCAGGAACAATATGGTTAGATCTATTTGCTGTCTTCGCATGGGCACGAGCATTATTAAAGTGTGTGAGAGTTGTTGTTATTGCCTTAAGTGCAAGATTTTCATTGCTGGAATTTGCTGTTGAGTTCAATGAAACTTGTCCAGCCAATGGGCTTGTATCTTCCACCACAACCATTTTATTGGAATTCGAAAGTCCAACCGGTATTTGGGTAGCCAAACTATCATCTTCCACACCCAGTCTGGCAGCAGTTGCTAAATCCGTCTTTCTAGGCAAAGGACGATTGGGCATGAAGGCGCGTAATTGTCTCTTGCGTTTAGCTGGTGCCGGTACATCGGCAACAGTCAAAGTATGTATTGGAGCTTCCTGTGTTTCGCCAACGGAAGCAAGACTTTTCTTCAACCAATCTGCTTTGTCGGACACTGCCTCATCAGCAGCTTGCGAAGCCAATGGAACTAGGACGTTTATACATCCGAGAATTGTTGCGAATAGTGCCTTGATTTTCATTTAACAGTTACTTTCTAGTGAGTTTTTATTGATGCCAATTCGCCAGCCAGAGGCTGCTTTCAAATTTGTCCAATTCAGAGAGTATTAGTGTAGATATTGGGGGATAGACAGTCACTGGGAAAACTACGCACCTGGGTAACAGGTTGCTAATGCAGCCTGCTTTGAGTGGGGCAAATCCCATGTTTTACTGATCCCAAACGAGCCTGTAGCCCACACCCCGCACGGTCAAAATGTGCTTTGGATGGCTGGGATTGGCTTCCAGCTTTTCCCTTAGATAGCGGACATGTACATCCACTGTCCGGCTTTCGCCCAGGAAGTCCGATCCCCAAGCTTGGGCAAAGAGCTGGTCACGGGTAAAGACGCGATTTGGTTGGCGGGCTAGAGCTACCAGCAATTCGAATTCCTTATATGTAAGTTCGACCTCGCGCCCGCCTACCTTCACAGTACGGCTATCGAGGTCTATAAATAAATCGGCCATACTTATAGATCGATGGGCAGCTCTGACATCCTCTTTGCCAAAATCTGAGTCCCGCAAGTTTGCCTTCACTCGGGCTACTAGTTCGCGCAGACGGACAGGTTTGGCTATGTAGTCATTGGCTCCTAATTCCAGTCCAACGACAGCATCAATTTCCGATGTCCGAGCCGTAAGCATGAGGATAGGCGTTTTTTGATCGAAAGCACGCACACGGCGGCAAACTTCATAGCCGTCCATGGAGGGCATCATCAAATCGAGAATGATTAAATCCGGCTTGGAGCTGCCAATCAGGTCAAGCGCCTGGCGACCGTCATGAGCCAGCATGGTATTGAACCCTTCCTGTTTCAATACATATTGAATGGAACTGGCAATTGCCTGCTCGTCGTCAACAATAAGTATCGTTTTCATACGCTCTCAAGTACCGCCACATAACCGACTTCATAGTATTATCGACTTAAGAAAGCGTTATGGGAATGGGTAAGTTTTATTACAATGCGCAAGACGTTTTTATACCTCTTAATCGTCCTGCTTGCAGCCCTGCCGGCGTCAGCTGCTAAAACTGCCGTAAAGACCCCGTCTAAGTCATCGTCAGAGTCCTCAAGACTATTTGTACCATTTGGTCCTTATCCGCGCCCAATGCCGAATCCAATTACAGTTGGACTCTTGGTTCGTGTGCCCAGCGCCTATTTTGCCATTTGGAATCCAGGTGCTGTTTTTGTGGACAATGTGCCGGTATTTGCTCTCAAGCCACGCCAAGCTTATTTAATCAACGGCGGCCAAATCATCGATTTATCGGGCGGTCCATCTTTCAACCTGCCTCATGATAAGCGGTCGGTAATAGCTTCCTCCGATACCAAGGGCGATTATTATTTTTGGACAGCAAACAGATGGTATCGGGGCAGTCTTGAAATCATCAATTACGGCAGTGTGTTTACTGCCGTCAATGTGTTGGATCTGGAAAGCTATCTCTTTGGAGTGGTGCCATCGGAAATGCCAGCCAACTGGCATCTGGAGGCCCTCAAAGCACAAGCAGTCGCCGCGCGCAGTTATGCTGTTGCTCATATCGGCTCGGGCAGCAAATGGCGGCGCTCCGAAGGCTTCGATATCGTGCCGGATGTGCGCGACCAGGCTTATAAGGGACTAGCTAAAGAAGCTCTTTCGACATACCAAGCAGTTCGTGGAACTATTGGACAAGTCTTGAAAGACAGCAACCGGGTCAAACCAGGTTTCTATCGAGCAACTGTCGGCGATACAAGAGAAGAGAATTTCAACGTGCGCTCGACGTCTGTAGCATCTTCAACTTTAGAAAAACTTGTTGGAGTGCCGAACATAGTTGGTGTTACCGTCAAGAAGTGGGACATCTATGGCAACGCCACGCACTTGCAAATTTTAGGTCAGAAGAAAAACACTGAAGTCAGTGGTGTGGCCATTGCTCAGCGGCTAGGATTTACAACAGCCGGCATCCTTGATGTCAACCAGCAAGGTGATAACTGGGTTTTTGAATATCGTGGTCCGGGAAATGGTGCCCGTGGTCTGAGTCAACATGGTGCGCAGAAATTAGCTAAGGCTGGTTGGAATTACTTTCAAATTCTTCAGCAGTATTATCAAGATGCCGATGGAGTGCTGCGTTTGGAATCAATCAACAGACCAGGGAAATTCATGCTCAGTTATCCGGTAATCCCGCGGCAACCGGTAAAACCTATGACACCATTGGCAGCACCGCCGACCTCCAAGGCAATGAAAAGTGCACCAAAGACTGTTGTTAGGGAATCAAGTGCGCAAGCTGCCGAAATGTCCGACGGTCCGTTATTTGCCAGACCAGGCGGTGCCAAGCCAGGCAAGACAGCGGATGCGAAAAAGAAGCAAGTGATTAAAGAGGAAAGTCAGCCAAGTCCAAGTGACGACGGACTTAAT
>SBAT01000351.1 GCA_005240105.1 Chloroflexota bacterium | reverse complement strand
GCGAAGAAAAGGCGCAGGTCTTTTTCGTCGGCTGCGGTATCCAGAGATCGGCAGCTGCCGACTACACGATCTAGCGCCATTGGCGGACACTTGCTTACAATTTCAGGCCAATGCAATTTGACAAACGACCAGACCATGCGCTTGGCGCTATCATTCCCAAGCAGCGACGACAACATGCGCGGGCGATCTTGCGTCTGCACCTGATTGGACAAGCTAAGAGCCAAAGTCTTTTGAATCAATTCCGGTTTTTGGAAATTTGCCAGCATCATTAGATCAGTCTCTTCCGATTCAGGCGTCTTAGCAGTTTGCCAAAGCTGTTTAATTTGCTCATACTCAACTGCTGAGCCGTTGTAAGCAACGATGTTCAAAACCACATTGACCAAGTTAGGGGCAATGCTGGTCCTGTCGGCTCTATATTTTGCAAACAGGGTGCGAGCTTCAGCAATTGTCTCTCGGTGTTGTCCATAAGTACCTAGTACGGAGAGAACACCACTACGAGCTTGTTGCACGAGGTCGGATTCGCCTTCTTGCGCTTGCCAGCCAAGGCGTTCTTTCTGCGGCAAAAGCATGTACTGAATGTATTGCTGATATGCCGGACGCACAGCAGGAATGACGAATTTGCGCCACTGCGCTACACGGGACGCAATTTGAGGCACGACAAATGGATCTTCTTCGGCCTTACATGATTTCATCAAACGTAGTTCTTCAGATACCGGTTTATTAAGAGAGGCAGTAAGCGAGTCCATGTCTGTTAGCAAGCAATATCTTTCGTTTGGAGTTAAACCCGTGTAGAGAGATTCTTCAACCTTTTCTAATTGTTCCTTGCTATAAGAAACACGATAAAAGCCCACTGCATCAGCATTAACAAACACAGGTGCAGAGACTGCCGGACAAGCAATATTAAGCTCAGTCTGATCAAACATCTCCATTGATGTTTTTGCTTCGTTGCCTAACCACTTAAAAGCGACAGGCACCATCCACTTTGTAGTAGTTGGTTTTGCCGGTGGATCTAAGAAATAACGTTGTTGACTCAAATGCAAATCCTTACCGGCATTAGCAGAACTTACAGAAATCAATGGGTAGCCTGGCTGATAGATCCACGAATGCATCATCTCAGGAATTGGCTTGGACGAAGAAGCAGCTACGGCCCACCACAAGTCTTCTGTAGTGGCAGTTTTGAACGCATGCGTCTTCATGTAAAGTTGAACACCGCGCTGGAAAATATCTTGTCCAACATAACGTTCCAGCATGCGCAACACAGCGGAGCCTTTTACATAAGTAATGTCATCGAACATCTCCATAGCTTGTTCAGGAGATTTTACATTGGCATGAATGGCCCTGGTTGATTTAAGTGAATCCGTCCATAGCGCATGACGGCCAAACCCGTCCCACAGACGCCAGTCAGGTCGCAAATAGTCGACTGCCTTTGTGCCAAACCAAGAGGCAAAAGCTTCATTTAGCCAAATGTCATCCCACCAGCGAGTGGTCACCAAATCACCAAACCACTGATGGGCCATCTCATGAGCGATAACTGCAGCGACCACCTGTTTGCCGTTTGTTGAAGCTGTCTTTTCGTCTACCAATAAGACACTTTCCTTGAAGGTTATTGCGCCAAGATTTTCCATAGCCCCTGGGCCAAAATCCGGAATAGCAATTAAGTCAAGCTTCTTGGTTGGATACTTAACTCCAAAGTACTTGTTCATGTAAGGCAATAGCTTCGCCGCCGTTTCCAGAGCATAGGTACCCATTGCTTCTTTGCCTTTGATGGCCCAGACACGAATGTCCACACCATCTTCGGTCTTTGCTTCGGTCGGAGCAAAATCACCAATCACCAATGCCACCAGGTAGGACGATATTTTAGGAGTTAACTTGAAGGTAACAACTTTCTTCCCTAATTCAGGAGACTTAATTAGGTCTTCTTCTTTGGCAATAGCACTGTTGGAGATGGCCGTCAAACCTTTGTCGATGATCGTACTAATGCTATAGGTAGCCTTATATTCCGGCTCGTCAAAGCAAGGAAACATACGGCGCGCATCTGTCGGCTCCATTTGAGTACAAGCCACTGAATGCTTTTGTCCCTTGTCGTCCTTGTAATTGGCGAGGAAAAATCCTCTCAATTTGTCGTCGAATTTCCCTGTGAATTCAAGATCCAGTTCATACGAACCTGGACTCAATGATTCTTCCAAGACAAATTTCACCCGCTCAGATTGAGGCATCATTTCAATCTTGACCGGCAAACGCTTACTTACAATATGTTTGCGATGATGTTCAAACTCAGCGGATTTTCTTAGGATGAAAGCATTTTTGACATTCAGTCCCACAGAATTCAGAACAATTTCTTGTTGCTTGGCTAGGACATGCAGTTTTACTTTCTCGCTACCGGAGAATGTGCCTTTGTTGATATCGGGTTCTATGACCAGCGTGTAATTCGTTGGCACGACATTTTTGGACAACCGTCCGGCATCGTTCGAAGCTGTTGTCGTTACTGCTTCGGCCGTTCCTGCAGTCAACAAAGACGTAAGACTCATGACAGTTACAACCGCAACTCCAAATCTTTTGTACATGCCAAGACTCTCCTTACAAGTGCCAGTCAACTTCCCATAGCGAGACGATCGAAGGTAAATATTCTACTATGATGTATGCTTAGCAAGCGATGAACACGGTTGCAAAAGGCACATACCAAGTTAAAGGCATCGAAGCGCTTAGCCTTTACGATGCTGAACGCGGCAAAGAGATTCAAGCACGCATTTACTATCCCGAAGATGGCGGCAATTACCCGGCAATTGTCTTTTCACACGGCGCCGGCGCTTCCCGCAATGAATATCTTGCCCTAACACATGCATGGGCCAGCCATGGCTTTGTAGTAATTCAACCAACGCACGCCGATTCGCTTCTGCTTCAAGAGACTCTTGGGCACCGCACCTATCTGCCGGCAATTATTGCCACCGCCAGAACTGACTATAAAGGATGGGTTGATCGTTGCCGTGACCTATCCTTTGTGGTGGACTGTCTAAAAACGCTCAATTCCGAGCATCCCTTACTCAATGGCAAAATCGACCAGTCAAGAATAGGCGTTGCCGGACATTCTTACGGTGCCTACACGGCCATGCTGTTAGCAGGAGCCCATCTTGAGTCCATTGAAAATGACCAATTCGATCAACTCCACGACAACCGCATCAAATCCGCCTTAATCCTCTCGCCACCCGGTACCGGACAACAAGGCTTAACAAGCAACTCCTTCAAAAGCCTGACACTTCCGGCGATGTTCATGACCGGTTCAAGAGACAAAGGACTGAGTGGGCAGCCTCCTGAATGGCGGACCGAGCCCTTCAAATTCTGTCCTCCCGGCGATAAATATCTGGTGTTTATCGAAGGAGCCACTCATTTCACCTTTGCCGCAGGCCGAGCCACTTTGGTCACAAACCAACCTGGACATAGTGCAACCATATCAGGTGGCACAACATATCCGTCCCGACTGATGAGTAAGTTCGATCAAAGGGCGATTTTGGGTCATATTAAGCTTGCCAGCACCTGCTTTTGGCAAGCCCACCTCAGAGACGAACCCGCATCCAGAGCCTATCTTGCCTCGGATGCTCTTTACCAACAAAGCCATCACCTAGCCCAAATTCAGTGCCGATAAGCACTTTGGCAGGTCCTCCGGCAGATTAATTCCGCTCTTTTTAGCGAAACCCACTAACTAAGCGGTATAGCGGATTCTTGACAACAGTGTTAAGATATATGAAGAGAGCTAAATGCTCTTGAACAGTGAATCCCATTAAAGGTAGTCCTCTTAAAAAGGACAATCAAAGTAAATGAAAAACATCGACCTCATTGCCACAGTCCTCTTGGTAGTAGCCGGCCTAAATATGGGCATGGTTACCTTCTTCAACTACGATATGCTCGCGCAACTCGTAGGAACAAGCGGAACCATGCATCAGGTCCTCGCTGGCGCAGTAGGGTTATCAGGACTCTATTACGTCGTCAACTGGGCCAAAGCTAAATTCTGCAAGAGCAGCTAGTAGCAACGAATAAAAATCAAAAACAGGTAAAGCAATGGTGCTGCCTAAGGCAGCACCGGAGCCGGTAGCCATTTGACTCGTCCTATGTCAGAATCATTGACACGAGATTTTTGATAGGACGAAATTTTCATGGGCAAGAAGCACCGGCGCCACCACTTAAAGTCAGGCTTGGAAGGGCGCATTCAACCGGGCGCACCGCCTGGTACGCTGACGCGCGATCCCCATGCGGAAAAAACCAAAATTGATGTGATTGCTTATAGTGCGGATAAATTCCTTGAACAGGAAGTAACGGACTTAAGTATCATTCCAAATCTATTGAAGGAATATTCAATCGTTTGGATCAATGTCGATGGATTATCCGCCATCGATAAAATTGAACAAATTGCTCACCTGTTCCAACTACATCCCCTGGCAATAGAGGATGTGGTTAACTGTCAACAAAGACCAAAAGTGGAAATCTATGGCAAGAGTCAATTCATTGTCTCTCGCATGATCAGTCTCAACGCGCATCTAGAAGTAGAGCAGTTGAGCATTTTTCTTGGCGACAAATACGTTGTCAGTTTTCAGGAAATACCTGGCGATTGCCTGAATCCATTAAGAGATCGACTTCGCAAAGGCTACGGGCAAATGCGCAGCCAAGGCTCAGATCAACTTGCTTACGGCATCCTCGACGCGGTTGTCGACGGATATTTTCCTGTCTTAGAAAAATACGGTGAGATGCTGGAAGACTTGGAAGAAGAAATTTTGACCAATCCTAGTCGTCACACGATTGCCCTAATGCACGACCTTAAACGCAACTTGTTATTAATTAGACGAGCCGTCTGGCCGATGCGTGAAACCGTTAATGAACTTATTCGAGACGAATCACCCTTAATAAGCAAGGATACTCGCGTTTACTTGCGCGACACCTATGATCACGTAATACGCGTCATGGATTTCATCGAAACATACCGCGAACTTTGCTCGGACCTGATGGATGTTTATTTATCCAGTGTCAGCAATCGCACCAATGAAGTAATGAAAGTTTTGACGATTATTGCCACGATATTCATTCCTCCAACATTCATAGCCGGCGTCTATGGGATGAACTTCAATCCTGCCAAGTCACCCTGGAACATGCCTGAGTTGGATTGGTATTTTGGTTATCCATTGTCACTCTTACTAATGGCCAGCATTACGGTTGGGATGCTGATGTATTTGTTCAAGAGCGGATGGCTTGGTCAAGCAATCAAAACACCCATGGAAGAAGCAAAATCAAAGCAGGAAGCGGACCATGAACATCACGCCTGATGGTGATCCAGTTGTTGTAAAAGACTACGACCAGAACTGGCCAGATTTATATAAACAAGAAGAGAAGCGGCTCCACGACGCCCTAGGCACCGCAATTATTGATATTCAGCACATTGGCAGTACGGCTGTCCGTGGACTGGCAGCCAAACCGGTGATTGACATCCAAATTTCCGTAGACAATCTTGCTGAAGCATTAAGCCATCTCCAGCAACTGGAGACTCTCGGATATCAAAGAAAACTTCCGGATGCAAATATTCCAAACCTCTTCTTGTGCAAGAGAGTAAGCGACCACGAGCACAATTATCACTTACACATAGTAGAAGAAAGCAGCGATGAACAGTCAAGACAAATCGTCTTTCGCGACTACCTGCTAGATAATTTTCGTGGTGCTCAGGAATACGAAGCACTTAAACGAGCCATGGCGGAGAAGTTCCCAGACGATCGCAGTGCTTATGTCGATGCCAAAACGGCCTTCATTACACTAGCCCTGGCGCTCTACAAAACTTAGTCTGGAACAAATTCAGCAATGACGAAATTGTTCCTTCAGCGCACATACTGCCACTTCATGGACGCAGCGTCGAGTCGATAGAATTTGCCGGCAGTTAAAATCACAGCACCTGGTTTAAAGCCTTCTTTGGCATCAGGACTGCAGCCCTGGCACCAGCTGCCGTCGGGTCGAAATCGATACTCTTGACCGTTTATTTTGAGGAAGGTCTCACCGGCAATTGGAAAACCATTCTTTCTCTTCCCGCCGATTACTGCGGTTGTGCCTGCTCCATGTAGTTGTTGCGAAATTTGCGCTGCCAAACTCCTCGGAACAGCAACATCTTCCTGCCTGGCTAGTCCTGCATCCGGACCTTCCACCACTTGAACCCGGTCAGGTATAGGAACCGGTACCGAGACGCCCATGATTGGCGCATTTTCGTCGCCCGGTTGCCAGTCAAATCCCCCAAATTTAAACTTTGCTGGTGGAGCATTAGGATCGGGTTGGGCAATCTGCGCATCGGCATAGCTCGAATTGACCGGCGAATCCGGCACAATTTGCGCCGGGTAATGACCTGTAGAAGTACTGGGTTGAGATGCTCGCGGCACACTCGACGGGCTATCAGTAACCTCGTCCACAGCATCTACGGTTACATCCACTGCACCCTTTGTGACTTCCAGTGTGCCACGCACCGTATCCTGCACCGCATCTCTTAGTCCACGAAAGAAACCCTGTGCCCGAGCAGGCTCATAAGAGCTGCAACATTGAAGCAAAATAGAAACTGAGAACGCTAATCCCAAACGACTTATGCTCATCACTCTTGTAAGTCCCGAATAACTAGACCTTAACAGTTTAGCAATGTATTGCTAGTTTGCCAGCTACTGTTTGCTGGTTAAAGTTCATTCTTGACAGTTTTAAGCTACGACAAAACGAGCCGAGCTGCCGGCACGACCAGGTATTACTTCCAGGCGAGCGTCTATTCTCTCTTTCAATTCAGGGACATGGGAGATGATGCCCACAAGGCGTCCCCCTTGCTGTAAATCAATCAGCGCACGCAAAGCAAGATCCAGTGATTCAGGATCGAGGCTGCCGAATCCTTCATCTACGAAGATAGTCTCGAGATAAACTCCACCTGAATACGATTGAACGACATCGGCTAAGCCAAGGGCCATGGAAAGCGAAGCAATGAAGCTCTCGCCTCCTGATAATGTTGCCACCGGACGGCTAGTGCCAGTATACGTATCATAAACTTCCAAATCCAAACCACCACCCATGCGTTTGTCAGCACGCGTAGTCATGCGTTGTAGTTGATAACGGCCCTTGCTCATGATTCTCAGGCGCTGCGATGAGGCAATAAGCACGTCGTCTAACAATGCTCCTAGAACAAACCGCTGGAAAGTGACACCAAACGCGTTTTTCCCGGATGCGACATCCGCCAGGCGTCCAACTACTCCGAAGCGAGATTCTAAGTCCTCTATTTCTTTCAAAACTTTGGTCAGCTCGTTGAGCCATATTTGAATTTGCTTCAGCCGCTCACTCAGTGACGCTTCCTCTCGAACAACCAATTCGGTCTGTTCTTTGGCCACGTGAAAATTGCTTTCAAACCTGGCGATATCTGGAGGATCTAAACCATGAGCTGCTTTTTTTGCACGCTGAAGTCTATCTTCGACAGCTGCCATGTCCGCCTGATACTTAGAAATTTCCTTGTCCAAAAATGCAATTTCTTCATTTGATCGCCTGGCTAGTTTAAAGTCTTGCAAACTGTTGAAGCCTGCTTCATTCAAAGCAGCGACAAATTCTTGTTTTTGTGTTTGTAAACGCTGATCAGTTAGAGCTCTAGCTTCCTTAGATTTCTCAAGCGCGGTCTTGGCTGCGATAAATAACTCCGAAGCACTCCTGGCACCGTCCTGTGCCTTTTGGAAACTCTCCTTAAGAGCCTCCAGCAATTGCTGCGACTTACGTTTGGCTTGTTCGACCAATTGTAAGTCCTGCAAATCAGACGGTATCTGTGCTTCCCGTTCAGCTGCAATTGCCCGGGTCTGCTCATAGTCGGACTTAGCTTCTTGAAGTTGAGCATCGGCGGTATCTAGCTTGTGCTTTTCTTGCTCCAAGACTGACTTCACCATAACAAGTTTATTTTGCCGCTCAGCCAACTGAGATTCTGATTTCGCAGCAGCTAAGTGTAATTCTTTGGCTTCTTGTACTCGCTTAGCTAACTCCTTAAGATCAATTGCACCGACCTCTCCCAGCCTGCTAATTAATGAATCTCTCTCTGCTTCCAATTTTGCAATAGCTGCCAATTGCTTTTGGTTGTCACTCAAAAGATCGCTTGATACGCTCTCCAGCTGTTTAATCTCATCACGTTTTGCCTTAAGCGCTGATTCAGTGGGCAATTCGCCTGAAATTCTTGCCGGTTTCGGATGCTCCACAGATCCGCAAACCAAACATGCTTCGCCACTAATGAGCTTCGCTGAGAGCACTGCAGCTTGGTGACCGACGAAACTATCTTCCAATTCACCCAACTCACCTCGAGCTTGTGCAAGGCGACCAGTCAACGAAGAAAGACAAGCACCTGATTCATCGGCATCTTTCCTTCTGTCGACAAACTCGGAATTCAATTGTTCAATTCTTTGTCTATCGGTATATGCCGTCTCCAGGTTCTTCAAACCAAGCTTCAGCGCTTCAACCTTGGCACTATTTACCTCATGTTCGATAACTTGCCTTTGCAACTCATCGAGCGCCGCCTGGTTGTCGGCTAAGCGTTTCTGGCTTACCTGTCTTTCACTTTCAATTTGCTTATATCTTTTCTCTGCTAGCGAACACTTTTGTCGAGCCGATTCCAACTCCTTAACTTTCCCACCTAACTCAGTCAGGAAAGAAAGCTCTTTAGCCGCTACATCACGCTCAGCCTGCTTGCCTGTTTCAATCGCCAACAGCTTGCCTGTCTCTTGATTCATCTCTTCTAGACCAGCTACGGATTCTTCGGCTTGAGAAAGCTTCATCTTTGCCTGTTCGAACTCTTCCGCTCTTTGCTTAAGCACCGTTTCGCTAGCCGCTAGACTTTGAGCACGACGAGCTTGCGCAAGTTCAGATTCCTTTTGAGAGAAGAGCTCCTTGTCTTGACTCAATTGCGAGAAGACTTTGGTTGCTTCTTCCACTTCAGAGAGCTTCTGCATACTTTCGCGCGCTTCTGCCAAATGTCTTTGCGCTATGACTTCTCTATCCTTACACTCCGCAATTTTCAGCCTTACTTGCTCGACCTGCAAAATTGCAGTTTGCCGCTTTTCTTCCACTTCTTCCAAACATACGGAACCAGCCTGCTCCAATATCAATGCCTGGCGCGACTTCTTTTCCTTTATCTGGTCGCCAACTCCGCTAGCCTTTTCCTTCAGAGCCTCTTCGATTCGCCTGTAAATCTCCGTCTTAAAGAGAGCCTCTAATATGGCTTGCCTCTCACTTGAACTAGCCATGATCAACTGGCGGAATTTTCCTTGCGGCAAAAGAACAACCTGGCGAAACTGATTGCTCTTAAAACCCAGAAGCTGCTCAATTTTTTCAGTAACATCAGTTGCTTTCGAAGCCAACACTATGGGATTGGACAAATCCTTGTTCAATTTCCAGAGAGTTGCTTGCCCTTTAGTCGTAACAGTAGCATTGCCTCGACGAGCGGCACGTTCTTGCTCGGGACTCCTCGTTACTCGATAGCGATCCTGACCGAGCATAAACTCGAAGGTAACTTCAGTAGAAAGACTCTGCTCAGCATGATCGCTGCGCATTTGCTTACTCTTACGTTCTTCACCACTGGAATCACCGAATAGAGCAAAACAAATTGCATCCAGAATGCTTGTCTTACCTGCACCGGTGGGTCCATGAATCAAGAAGAAATTGCGGCCTTTTAAATTGGCGAAATCAAGCGATTCTTCGCCTGCATAGGGGCCGAAAGCTTTCATTGTCAGCCGAAGCGGTTTCATACTACCGCCTCTCTTTCGGCGTGGATCATTTCCTGCACAACTTTCTCATATGCACGCTTTTCGTCTTCTGATAAATTGTCATTTGTCACTTGCGAGAAAAATGAGGCAAATAGCTGTGCATCATCAACCTTGCGATGATCAGACTGATTGCCGGCCATTTTGCCATCGATGGTCAGCATTGGACGCTCGATGTGCAAAACATTGGGATATACTTCACGCAATTTACCCATAGCATCAAGAATTGCCTGCTTGTCTTTAAGTGTAATCATCAAGTAATCATTCTTGCCATTGTCGGTTGAAGCAGCAGCAATAATTTCAGACAGGTGACCTTCCAGGCGACGAACATCTCGTCTCGGCAGAAGACTTACCTTCTCCAGTTTGACTTCGCCCTTTCCATCCATCTCCACGATGTTAATTACTTTCTTGTGGTCGGCTTCTGAAAATGAATACTTCATCAAAGAGCCGGAATATTGCACATGCTCAAAGCCGGCCTTCTGCGGTCTGTGCAAATGACCAAGTGCTACATAGTTGAAATCGGAAAACAATGACGCATCAACCATTCCAGAGCCGCCAACTGATAATGGTCGTTCTGATTCTGATTCTTCGCCTCCGGCAACAAAGGCATGAGTCATGAGAATTGATCTTCTGCCTGACGGATGCTTTTTCTTTGTTTCATCAAGAAGCAATTTAAAAATGCCGTTGTGATCGCCTACTTCTTGATCGAAAACTTGTCTAACTACAGGCGGTTCTGCATAAGGCAAACAATAGAGGTTAACGGTTCCCGACTTATCTTCCAATTGAACAGGCTCAATACCATGGCTCAAAGGACCAAATACATGTAGTCCCTTCTCAGCCATTACTCTCGAACCAAATCCAAGACGCTCCGGACTATCGTGATTGCCGGCAATCATCACAACTGGAATTTTGAGCTTCATCGTTATGGAAGATAAAACATCATCTAGTAACGCAACAGCTTCCGGCGGCGGCACTGCCCGGTCGTAAATATCACCGGCGATAAGCACAGCATCCGGCTTCGTATCCGCAACAAGATCTACAAACTGACGTAAGACGTGCTCCTGATCATCTGTCAGATGCACGCCGTGAAAAATTCGGCCAAGATGCCAGTCAGACGTATGGATAAATCTCATTGCTAACGCTCCGGTCTCACTTCGTTCGACCTTCGCTTGCCATCTGGCAACCGCTGTTCGCTCCGCTGCGACCTAGACTTTTTCAAGTCCGCTCCGTTGCTCCTACGTCGCAACTTTACTACCGCAGCTCTTGCTACGCTATTCTAAGACTAAAATCCAAATCAAGATTGAAGCAATTGTTAGGTTAATTACGAACGCCTAGCAACTCGACATCGAATTTCAAAGTTGAACCAGGAGGAATAACTCCAGGAACGCCTCTGTCTCCGTAAGCCAAGCTGGCAGGAATAATTAGAGTGCGCTTACCGCCAATATGCATGCTGGCAACGCCTTCATCCCAACCCTTAATAACTTCGCCATTGCCCAGACGGAACTCGAATGGTTGTCCACGGTCGACAGAGCTGTCGAACTTCTGTCCGTTGGTCAGCCAACCCGTGTAGTGCACTATAACGACTTGTCCACGGCGCGGTTGAGCACCTTGTCCGGCGATAGTGTCTTGATACTTTAGTCCCGTAGCAGTCGTTACTGCACCCTGAGGGACTTGGCTTATTTGTTCATTCACTGTTGTTGGCCTCGCGAAAGTTGCAGCAGTTCCGGAAATAAGTCCGAGCGCTACAGCAATAGTTACAAAAGTTGTAAGTGGACGATTTTTCATGGTTGACTTGCTCGCATTGGTTACGATACTGGGTTCATTATAGCGAAAGGATTTTCGCCCATGATTAGACTAATGGTTGTTGACGACCATGAACCAACTCGCCAAGAAGCAGTTAAAGAACTGGCACTTGATGGCGTCGTTGAAATAGTCGCCCAAGCCGAAACGTCTGATGAAGCTTACAAGACTGCCCAGGCGCAACTTCCCGATGTTGTCCTTTTAGATTTACATTTGCCTGGTTTGCTACAAATGCCTGACCTAATCAAGCGGTTAGTCGGACTAAAGAATTGTAAAGTGATCATGTTCGCCAGCGAAGGCAAGGCTGCCGAAGTGCAAGACCTTCTCGATTACGGCGCAGTCGGCTATGTTTTAAAAACAGACCAGCCGGCCCTCATTCGCATGGCCATTATCATGGCCACACGCGGGTCAAAGACTGTAATTTCGCCTTCATTGCCGAGACACATCACTCATTTAACACATCAAGAACGGGCAATCCTGCGCCATCTGACCCTGCACAGCGGATTGAAAAAAGCTGCACAGCGAACGGGCATCACTCAAGAAGCCCTCGATGAAGTAATTAATCACTTACTTGAAAAATTGGAATTGGAAGATGCCGAACAACTAGTGAAATGGGCTAAGAAGCACGGCTTTTAACTAACGCCGCTAGTGACACCACACATGGTGCCTGCCAAAATAAGGCCCAACAGTAAACTGCCTAAGATTACTGCTATCAGCTCTTTGCCGGTAAAAGCTTGACGCACTATCAAGTCAGACGGCTCTTGCGATTTCCAATAGTTATTTAGCCAAAACTGGACAAATGCCAGAGGAATCGCCGCTGCAAAACTGAGCATATACAAAACACCTGGCAATTTATACAGGCAAGCGAAAGCAATCATAAATCCCAGCACCAAGCCGGAGGCAACCAACGGATGCTTACGGGAAAAGGCATTGTCGCGCGGATTAAGTTCGGCAATTCCTTTGACCAGAGTTACGGCAATGTAAATGTCAAAAATGGGAATGAATAAGCCGATTGTTCTGAGCATCGGACTGATATCAGCAAATTGCTCAATATTTGGATTAGCTCTACCGCGCTCAGTAAGTGCTTCGGCCCTCAAATCTCGCCAAGTTTTATAGAACCAATAGATGGGATAGGCAGAACAAGTCAATATCGACAGGACTATAACGTGCCAAACCGGCTGCTGCATGGAGAGAGCATCCGTTATCGACTTATCAGTTTGTTCAATATCTAAGGACACTTACAACCGCCCTCTAATTATGAGGCAATTAATCTTGAATACATCGGGCTGAGAACTTATGATATCAGCACATAAAACACCTATTTGGAACTCTGCCGTTTTGTAACTGCTGAGCGCCAGGCGAATATCTTGAGGAATAGATAATTATGGTCAATTCACTAACACTAATAGGCCGTGCCGGTCGCGACCCGGAAATGCGCTATTTCGAATCAGGTCGTGTCAAAACTTCTTTCAGCTTGGCAGTCAACAGGCCAACCAAGGAAAAAGAAACCGACTGGTTTGACATCGAACTCTGGGGGCGCCAAGCAGAAGTTGCCGGTGAGTATGTTCGTAAGGGCAGCTTAATTGCCATTGAAGGACGTCTTGATTTCAACCGCTGGACCGGCGACGACGGCGTAAAGCACGTCAAGCCAATCGTCAACGCTAACAACCTGCGCCTCTTGGGCTCGAAAAAAGACAGCGGCGGCGGTAGTGGCGGCTCAATGTCATCCGAAGAATTCTCCGAGTCTATCTAATTTATGCTCCGGTGTCGGCTATCGCCTCCACCTTCGCTATGCCGTCCGGCAACCCAGCAACGCTCCGCCAAGCATTGCTCACCGCAACGCTTGCTTCGCTTTTGGGGCACATAAATAAAGGGCAAGGGAGGCAGATATCTGCCTCCCTTTGGGTTTGCGTCAGGAAAAATTGTTTGTATAAGTAGTAGTCGTTCAAGCGAGAAGAATGTTCCCTCCGCCTATTAACTTCTCCTAAATTTAAGAACCGACAATCTATATATGATCTTCGGGATAGATTTTGGCTGATATAGCCGATTGGAGAAGACTTGAACATCGGGGTTCTTGATTACTCAATCATTGCCATTTACTTTGTCTTTGTCCTCGGTATCGGCTATGCCCTCAAGAAACAAATGGTCCACAGTGAGGACTTCTTTTTATCCGGTCGCTCCATCCCCAGCTGGATAACAGGACTGGCATTTATTTCGGCCAACTTAGGCGCCATTGAAGTTATGGGCATGGCAGCCAATGGTGCTGAGTATGGACTTATGACCACCCACTTTTATTGGGTCGGAGCAATTCCCGCCATGGTTTTCTTGGCAGTTTTTATGATGCCCTTTTACTACAGCTCGCGCATTCGCAGTGTTCCGGAATATTTGAAGTTGCGCTTCAACGAACCAACGCGCGCATTCAACGCTCTTTCATTTGCAGTAATGACCGTGCTCATGTCCGGCATCAATATGTATGCAATGGCTCTAGTTTTCAAATTGCTCTTGAACTGGTCAATGACAGCTTCAATTCTTGTCTCTGCTGCAGTTGTTCTTGCCTACACAATTCTTGGCGGTCTGACCTCATCTATATACAACGAAGTGCTGCAGTTTTTCTTAGTGCTCTTTGGACTTCTGCCCTTGCCTCTAATTGCTCTGGCGAATATTGGCGGCTGGGATGCGATGATGCAGAAGCTACCACCAGGCTTTGGACACTTGTGGGCGCAGACGGCAACGGCAAATAATCCAATGGGAGTTGACTGGATAGGTATAGTTTCCGGTTTAGGTTTTGTTCTTTCATTTGGCTACTGGTGCACAGACTTCCTTGTCATTCAAAGAGCCTTTGCCGCAAAAGACTTGAATGCAGCTCAACGCACACCTTTAATTGCTGCTTTCCCAAAAATCTTCTTCCCGGCAATTACCATATTGCCCGGCATGCTCGCCTTGCTTGTGATACCACAACTAGGGAGCAACACAACCAACTACTCCTACAACATGACCATGCCTCTGCTATTGGCAAAATACTATCCGTCAGGAATGTTAGGCATTGGACTGACAGCAATGATGGCTAGTTTTATGTCAGGCATGGCCGGCAATATCACCGCCTTCAACACCGTCTGGACTTATGACATTTACCAAAGCTACATTGCCCCCAACAAAAGTGATGACCACTATCTCTGGATTGGGCGCCTCGCTACAGCGATAGGCATTATCGTCAGCATTTTAACCGCTTATTTGGTGATGGGCTTCCCCAGCATCATGGACTACATGCAGATGATCTTCTCCTTCTTCAATGCGCCCTTATTTGCCACATTTTTATTGGGCATGTTCTGGAAACGCACCACTCCCTGGGCTGCATTTTGGGGACTGGTTTGCGGAACAACTGCAGCTGTTATCCACTGGTACATTACTTTTGCCGGACTACATACATATCCATCCATGATGGCCGGTAATTTCTGGCGCTCAACTTATGCCTGGCTTGTATGTTTTGTCATCACGGTCGTAGTCTCATTCTTCACCAAACCTAAGCCACTTGATGAATTGAAAGGACTTGTCTGGGGATTGTCCGACGCAGTTGTTGCCCAAGTACTACCCTGGTATAAACAACCCAAAATTCTTGCAGCAATTGTACTCGTAGCGACAATTGCACTGAACATCTACTTCTGGTAAAGGAGCCAAACATGCTAGATCTGCGCTTACCAATCGGCTGGCTTTTCATCATCTTTGGCACAATGCTCGTAATCTTCGGCTATGCCACGCCGACGACCACACCTGTCGGTGAAAGCGCCATCAATTTAAACATCACCTGGGGTTCTGTAATGGGACTCTTCGGTCTGATTATGGTTCTACTTGCCAAAACCGCCGCCAAGAATTCCAAAACTTAGACGGTGAGAGCCTCTCCCGGCAAGCGTTGATATGCTGCGCGCAGGCGCTCCGACACTTCTTCGAAATTGGTGCCGTCCCATTTCACAACTTGGGGATGTTTGAAATCTCTGTTTTCCGGATTTGCCGGCATAATGCCCAACCCGCGCGGACGATATTCGAGCCACTTAAGCATGTACTCCGGATAGTCATCATAAAGGAATTTACCGTAGACAAGCCCCTTATTGCGCGTGATATGAATATCGATATCACTGCCAAGATGTTTTTGACACCATTCTACCTTTTCCTTCCAGGCAACCGGTTTGGTCCTTGGACCTTGAGTCAAAACGTGAATCTCAAAGCCAATACTTTTTGCCAGTTCAAGGATTTGGAAGCCCATTGGAATTTGCTCCAAGTTTAGCCACCAATTAGGCTGCTTCATAATTAGATCAATTCTGGCTTTAACATGGGGTATATCCTCACCTTGCCGTGGCCATTCAAATTCAGGCTCTTCCGGGGTCTTCATCGCATGAAGCCCGGCGAGCATCGCCTTATTGTAATCAGCAAGACTACCGTCTAAATCGAACAATCCGATATTTGGTGGGGTGTTATTCATAATGGTCTAGTTTACCCGACCGGTTATGTTCCGAAATTAGTGATAATCCCACTGAGGCAACAAAAAAACCTTAAGCACCTTACCAATTTTCCAGATTAAGATCCGTCACGCCAGCTTCACGCAATCGTTGAAAATCACGGTCAGCTGAGACAAGGGTGAGATTGTTTGCCTGAGCAACCGCAGCTATCCACAAATCATTCTCATTGAACCCTAAACGCTCAACACTTATTCTGTAGCGCTTAGACTTCTCTTTCGGACCAAACCGCCTCACAACTTTAATCTTTATCTCAGAGTATTTCTGAGCACATTCACTAGTGACAGGCACAACTACGATATCTTCAAGAAACCTCTTCACTACCAACAGATTAACATCCGGATTCGAAGATTTCTGAGCCATATAAAAGAGTTCTCCGGCGACAATTGCGGATGTAGCGGTCGAAATAAATCGAACTGACTTATCGGTGCGCTGCCCGGATTGTGCGTCCTTCAAAATAAGGCTGCAATGCGTAGTATCAAGTAAATACATTTACAACTGAGATAAGCTTCGTGAAGCTATGACTTCTTGCAATAGATAATCGATGTCATCCCCGACCCAAGTACCCGAATGCTTCATCAAATCTTGAAAAGTACCCAATTTAAGTCCAGAGGGAAGCTTGGTCCTTTGACCATCCCTCTTCTTATTTAGGGCATTCGCGCTCTTGCTTTTCTTGAGTTTCTTTCGCGAAACAACCATCTCAATATCCTCCTGAGCGTATTTCCAGTTTACCAAATGACATCACGATTGAGTCATCTAACTATAAGACGGTCAAGGGGTCGAAAAAGTTCAATGAGCTGAACGAAATTAATGTTTCAAGCCGCTAGTGGCAGACAAATATTCAGCTCATCGAATGGCACATAGATTAGTTCATCATCGGTCTTGTCCAACAGCCCAAGCCTTAAGAGCAATTGCACATCACCATGTATGTTGCTGTAGTTTCTACCCAGTTGCCTGGATAACTCTTTTATTGTTGATGGTCCAAAGCTTCTTAGGAATGTCAGCAATTCCAGTCGTTTCGCTGTGAGTATGCTTAGCATAGTTGCAGCATCATTAAAGGCCAGCTCGGTTTGCGACTCGACAGGCAAGCCTTTCTGCATCTGGCGACACGAAGCTAGAACTTCCTTTACGACGCTTTTAGTAGTCCGAATTGTCACGGTGATTATTCTGCGCTTCTGACTTTTGCTCATTCTATGTGTCCCCCATTTCTTTCCACATCTTCCAGGAAATCTATGATGGCTTGCTCGGGTGTACTAAATACATAGGGAAACTCTGTACCCTTAATGTGTTTGTGATCCCCTTTGCCAAACTTATTGTCGTAACGCACCAATGTGGTGCCGTCGCCCTGAGAATAATTCAGTCTGTATTTATATCCATGCGGTCTCTCAGAAGTTGCAACTGGAAGCTTCCAGATAACCATTTCTATCACGGAACGATCGTCCTGAACAACTCTGTGGGCAATTTGCGGTTGTGCCTTTCGTCCTGTATTGCCTATTGCATTATAGGCAATACGAGCAACATTGTCAACAGAAGGTTTGTTGCCCTCCTCACCACTTCCTTCGCTTGCCCATAGACACACGAACTCCCTCTGGACTGTTGTCCGAAGCATACATAAGCAATCCTCCGCTCGTACAGACTTACTCTATATAGACGGTCAAGAGGATCAAAAAGTTCAAAGAAATCGATTAATTTTTCGAACGTGCTAGATTCAGAAAGTAATTGCGGCACTCGACAGTGCGTGGATGAATGACGTTCTTGTCGGCGATCAACATTTGCAAGCCGAGATCCAGAGCCACAAGCATTGCTTTATTCAAATTGACACTACCACCAAGATCAAGCGCGTCCAAAACAGGTTGACGATAACTATCCGGTCGACTTTCCTCAAGACAATCAGCGAGAAATGTCACTTTCGATAGCTCGGACATTGGCACATTACCCAATGTATGTTCAGCAATAGCGTCCAGCACATCCTGGTTAGTCAGACCAAGTTCTTCCCTGCATAAATACGCTGCCACCGGTCCATGGATTAGCCGTGCTTGTTGCCTGTCGACTGGATGCAATTGCATGCCGAATTGGTCGGCCATAGAAATTAGTTCTTTGTCTTTTACTTGCTTGCAAGCATCATGAAGCCAGCCGGAAAGTTCGGCTAAAAATGGATCAACGCCTGAGGCTTCAGCGATTTTCTTGGCAAATTTAGCAACGCCCTCGATGTGGGCAAAGCGCTTTTCTGAGACACGTGGCTCGACGAATTGGCGAGCTGCTTTCAATGTTAGTGTTTCTGGAATACCTTCGTATTTCGGCATATGTCTCAAACTGGTGTGGTTTCTGCCTGGCTATCGGTTAGTTTGTAATATCCGTGAGCATGCAATATGTCATAAACAGCCGGCGGCACCATGTATCTGATTGTTTTACCATGGTGAATGCGCGAACGAATTTGCGAGCTGGAAATTTGTACTAGCGGGCAACGAATAAGTTCAATCTCTGCTGGTGCCACTATTTTTCTACCCGGTCCGCCATCGGCCAAGTCCTCGTTCAAATGCGAATAAGATTCAACACGCGGCGCTACAAGTATCCGGCAGGACTTAAATATCTCACTTGCCTTGTGCCAGAGTTTCAGCTGAGCAATATTGTCACCGCCGACGATCAAATTCAACTTAACATCCGGTCCGTACATCTTACGTACCGACTCCATTGTGTCAACCATGTACGACGGACCAGGACGATCAAGCTCTACACGCGAGGCTTCAAAGTTATCATTGCCGGCAACTGCCGCTTTGACCATTTCAAAGCGTTCTTCGGCATCCAAATCCACGTCTTTGCGATGAGGCGGTCTGGCACAAGTGACAAACAAGACCTTATCTAATTGAAAGTGCTCACGAGCAAACTCGGCGATAAGCAAATGCCCCCAGTGAATGGGGTTAAAGGTGCCGCCGAAAATGCCTATCTCTTTCATTTGTGCTGCCACTTTTGCCGCGTATACATGCGAGGTAACCGAATTCTCAATCGACAAGCCAACTCATAAGTTATCGTGTCCAGCTTATTAGCCCAATCGGCTAAGTAAAGCCGTTTATCGGACCCGTCTTCCGAACCAATGAGAGTTATAACATCACCAACGCAAACTTGATCAACATCAGTCACATCAAAAAGCATTTGATCCATGGATATGAGTCCGACCTGTTTGACTTCATGTCCCATTAGCAATCCACCAATCTGATTGGACAATTTACGGTCAACGCCATCAGCATAACCAATTGGCAAAACCGCCAGACGACTCTTGCGCTTGGCCGTCCAAGTAAAGCCATAGCCTACTGATTCACCCGCCGCAACTTCTTTTAGTTGGTTTATTCTTCCACGCACTGACATAGCCGGATGGACAATTTCCGAAACCTGACGAGGTTCCAGTCCATACATATAAAGTCCAACTCGAACGAGATCATAGTGTGTTTCTGCATGAAAACGAGCAGCTTCTCCTGAAGCAAGATGCACCAATTCAGGCAACTTTTCTAAGGCAATTAACTCCGAAATAACAGCTTGAAAAAGCTTGTTTTGCTTTTCTGTCGATTGACTGTCCGATGCTTCTGCTAAGTGGCTGTACAAACCAACCAGATTGAGTTCATCATGCCTGGAAATTAGTTCTACCGCTTGCTTCACTTCATTGGTTGCCAGACCAAGCCTATGCATACCTGTATCTACTTTCAGATGCACACGCGCTTGTTTACCGAGGTCTTTCGCTTCTTGAGCAATGTCGGCAATTTGTGAAATAGCACTAATAGTAAGGCTTAGATCCGCTTCCAGAGCAGTTCTAATTGCCCAAACCGGACATGGACCCAAAACCAAAACGGGCACTTTGGCACCGGCTGACTGCAATTGGCAACCCTCATCCACAGAGGCAACGCCAAAAGCGTTGACTCCCGAAGCTTGCAACACAGGGGTCAATTCGCAGGCGCCATGCCCGTAGGCATCACCTTTTACAACGGCCATAAGCTCTGTCCCAGGCTTGAGCCAGCTGCGGATTTGAGCCAAGTTGTACTCAATGGCGTTGAGGTCAATTTCGACCCAGGCATCGCGTCTAACTGAGGTCTGGCTTGGCTGTGAGGATGTCAGCATTAGCAATTTCTCGAAATCGGAAAGTCAATTCCAGGCTTGTTGTAACTGAAGTTTATGCTAGCATTGCAAGCAGCCATATCACTTGAGATTTCTAGCAGATATGGTTTAACTGGTGTGAAAACATACGCCAGGAGTTAAATACCGTTTAAGTACAAACGGTAGATGGCATCCAGCTAAAGCAGGAATCCCGACAAAAAGTATTTCTCAGGAGTATTTGAGCCTTGAATAAAGCCGAATTAGTCGACATAGTGGCAAAAGATGCCGAAACCACCAAAAAAGACGCCGAGCAGGTGATCAACAAAATGATGGAAACCATCGTCAGAGAAGTTTCCCGTGGAGAGAAAGTCACCTTGGTTGGCTTTGGAACATTTGAATTGCGCCAACGTAAAGCACGCACCGGTCGCAATCCAAAGACCAACGAGCCGTTGCACATTCCAGCTAAGCGCGTACCCGGATTCCGAGTAGGCAAAGAATTCAGCGAAGCGGTAAATAAGAAGAAGTAAGGAAACACGTTCCGTTAGGCAAGAAGCGTAGCAAGAGCGGCGGTAAGCCGGTCGCCAGCGAAGCGAAGAAGGGTTGCCGGACGGCAAGCGAAGGTCGAACGAAGTGAGACCGGAGCATAAGAAGGAGACACCCGTGGAGCTACCAAAAGTTGCTGTAATTGGTTGCGGAAATTGGGGTAAAAACCTAGTTCGCAATTTTCACCAGCAAGGTGCACTTGCTACTGTCTGCGATGCCGATGCAAAACGGTTAGAGATGGTAAAACGCGAACATCCCGGTGTCACGGTCACACAAAATTTTGACAGCGTGCTGGCCGATAAAGCGATAAGTGCAATTGTGGTGGCAACACCATCGGATAGTCACTTTCCCATTGCTCGTCAGGCATTGCTCGCCGGCAAGCACGTTTATGTAGAAAAGCCTCTTGCACGTGATGTATCACATGCAAGAGAGCTTGATGATCTAGCAACAAAGAACAATCTGATTTTGATGGTTGGACACCTGTTGCTTTATCATCCTGCCGTTAATTGCTTGAAGCAATTAATTGCCTCCGGTGAATTGGGTGACTTGCGTTTCGTTCGATCAGACAGAATGAACTTCAACACCTCCAGACGTGACTGGTCCGTTCTTTGGGATCTGGCACCACACGACATATCGATGATGAGTTACTTGCTTGACTGCGAGAACACAGAAATTCAACGTGTCGGTGGTTGGGACACACAAAGTGATGACATAGTTGATGTGGCTTATCTTGATCTGGCATTTCCCTTCAACGGGAAAATAATTCCAGGTCAAATTCGCAATAGCTGGATCGATCCACAAAAGCTTGTGCGTTTGACCGTCAATGGCAGTTTGAAGACGGCCGTTCTAAACGATGCTCAAGTCGAGAACAAACTGTCGCTACACAGCCAAACTCCTGAAGGACGCATGATAGTTGAATATCCGGCTTACCCTGATATCGAACCCCTCCATTTGGAGTGCGAGCACTTCCTCAAGTGCTTGATGACAGGAGAGCGTCCACGGACAGATGCAAACAACGCCTACCAAGTAGTACGTATCCTTGCAGACGTGGAACGTAGATTGACTAAGCGCCCCCAACAGAAGCAGCCGGCAACCATAAGTTGAAGACTTGTTGAGGACTCTTGCGTAAGCGACGGTCTATGACGCTATAATTTGAACTGCAAGCTGCCATTATGCGGGAGTAATTCAGTGGTAGAATGCCTCCTTGCCAAGGAGGATGTCGCGAGTTCGAGCCTCGTCTCCCGCTCCATTTTTTATCCGACACATCTGACAAAGGGAAGCTGCTGCGCAATTCCCTCAGTTCAGCCGCCAGTCAAGAGAAGGCGCCTCTTCTCCTCTTTATATGAAAAAATTCTCTGCTATATTAACTAATGGAAGTTGGGGATTTTGGCTTGGCGCGGAGGCGCAAAAATGACTGAAGAAAAGAAGGCCGATGAGGTAAAACCCGGCTCTGAGGACACAGTCAAGATGTCTGCCGATCAAATAATTAAGCGCAGGTCGCGCTGGCAGAGTAGCTTGGCAGCTTTGCGCTACATTGACGGAATCTCCAAAGACCACGAAGTTAAACTGCGCGATACGGACAGAGCAACCAGTCTAGCGCTTCTAGTCGTATGCGTTTTTGCATGTTTGTCCATGTTTTGGCCGCAACTCGCCTCGCACCGCATTCCATTCGTCGGGGCTGCTGATGTCCTCTTGGGACTAACACTCTTGACCCACGTTGCCAATAGATTCGGCATTATTACAACACTGACGCCCAGACAAGCTGTTCTAGTCTGGCAGCTAATGATGGGTGCAAGCTTGCTCGGTGTTTTCATGGCCATTAACCTTGGAATTGTTATCTGCATGGTCATCTCACAGTCACAAATAGTGATTCCTAGATAGGCTCCGGTTCAGGCTACGCGTTATAAATAACGCTTCGCCTTCACCTTCGCTCGCCGTCCGGCAACCCGTCTTCGCTCCGTTCGAGGACACATTTAGTGTCCTCTCATTGACCGGCTCATCGCCGCTCTTGCTGCGCTTCAGGTGGTCAAGCTGTCCGGCACTCCTGCTTGAAGCTGTTGCAACCGGCACCCTGGAGCTGGGGTTGCTACGCAATTGTTATGTAATGAGTAAACATGCCTCTTGACGTGATAAAATTGCCTGATTGAAGTCGTGGCGATGTACTGTGTTGCTTGGGTCTAAAACCTTGGCTACGCCGGAGCCTCGGTCACGATGAAGCCGTTAATTCGGTCGCCGTTTCGAACTTGATAAAGGAAGAAGAAGAATGAAGGTTAGCCTGGAAAAGCAAGGTCAAAATTTGGTTTCTTTGGCCGTGGAAATAGAAGCAGAACGCGCGCAGAAAGCTTACGATCAAGCCTGCCGTCAATTGAGCCAAAAGGTTAATATTCCTGGCTTCCGTAAAGGCAAAGCGCCAAAAAATGTTATCGAGAAGACTCTTGGTCCGGACTACATTAAGCGTGAGACCCTGGAGCACTTAATTCCCCAGCTCATCGGTAATGCAATTACTGAAAAAGAACTCGATGTTATTACCGAGCCGGAAGTTGACAGCCTCAACTTTGAATTAGGTCAGCCGCTGTCATTTACCGCCAAGTTTGAAGTACGCCCTGAAGTAACACTGGGCAAATACACAGGCGTTTCCGTCGAAGTTCCTGAAGCAACAATGAAAGAGGAAGCACTGGATACGGTGCTCAAGCAATTGGCAGAATCCAAAGCTACCCTCAAAGAAATTCCAGACCGCAAAATAGCTATGGGCGACACGGTAATAATTGACTTTGAGTGTCACTATGACGGTAAGCCAATTGAAGGTGGAAAAGCAGAAGGCTTAATGCTGGAAATGGGTGAAGGCAATTTCTTTGATGGCTTCTGCGAACAGATGGTGGGCGCTGAGCCAGGCAAGGAAAAGGATGTCAACGTCACTTTCCCAGAAAACTACAGAAACACAGAGTTAGCCGGTAAGAAGGCCATTTTCAAGGTGACCGCTAAAGGACTTCGCGAGAAGGCTTTGCCTGAGATTAACGATGAATTGGCCAAAACCATCGGCATGGAATCGCTCGATAAGCTCAAAGAAGCAATTATGGAGCGCTTGAATGCTGAAGTTAAGGAAGAAAACGAAGCTCGTTCCCAGAAAGCAATAGTGGAGAAGGTGGT
>SBAT01000112.1 GCA_005240105.1 Chloroflexota bacterium | reverse complement strand
GCTAAGGCTAGCATCAAGTGCTCAACGCTAATGAATTGATCTTTGAGATGTTCTGCTTCTTTGTTGGCGTCTTCCAGCACGGACATCAAACGGGCAGACACATGCAGTTCATCTTTTGCCTGCGAAATAGATGAGCCTTTGGGTTGGCTCTGCAAATATCTTGTAACAGCTTCTGTTACAAGCTCAGGATTTACTTTCAGACGTTCAAGGATTTTTGGCGCCAAGCCCTCACTTTGCTCCAAAAGCGATAGGAGCAGATGTTCAGGCGTTACTTGACTATGACCGTAACGAGACAGAATTGCACGGCAATTGGTAATTGCCTCTTGTGCCTTATGAGTAAAGCGCTCTAAGTTCATAAATTACCTCTTTGGTAAACCTATCACCCATATCTGCCTATAGACAACTTATCAGCAGTTTATTACAACCAACTAACTTTTCATAAATATTTAGACCATTCGCTTTTCAAGCACGACTGATAGGCGAAATTTGTCTACTGAGGGCGGTATTATGGTTAGTAGTTGTAAACGAGAAGGGCTGCCAAATTCAGTAAATGCAAGAGTTTGAAGAAGATCACTATGCAGTTTTAGAGGTAGACGACAATGCCCCGCCTGAAGATATTCGCAAGGCATATATTCGTTTGGCCAAAAAATTGCACCCTGATCGTTTCCCTAACGATGCTGCTAAGCGGGCTCAGGCACAAGAGCAGTTTGCCAAAGTAACAAGAGCTCATGAGGTGGTCAGTGATGCCACGCGCAGGGCTGAATATGACGCTTTACGATTGTTAGTGAAAGAACGTCAGGCAGCGAAGGCGGCTAATCCCCTGTCCGACAACTTTGTCAGCCCAATTGCCACAATTGGCAGCTCGTCGATGGCCCAGAAGTTTGAGGTGGGCTCCAATATCAAATGGGCTGAAAAACACTTGGTCAGGGCTGAGGAGCTATTGAAAAACGGGCGTATTCCCGATGCTGAGACAGCAACGAAAGAAGCCTTACGGTTATTGCCGACTGACCCCCGTTGCCACGTAATGATGGCTGAGGTGTATTTAGCTAAAGGCTGGCGGACAATTGCTCTAACCGAGGTCCAAGCGGCGTTGCGCGTGGATCCCAAGAATACTGAGGCTAAAGCCCTAGAAATGAAGATCAAGATCCAGTCTGCTCAAGCAGAAACTAAAGGCGGCAAGAAATCCGCGCCAGGCGCGGGCGTTGCAGTTTCTACTTCCGGTAAAAAGGATTTTTGGGGACAATTGAAAGAAATTTTGAACAAGAAGCTCTAGTTCATTTGTTTTAAAGGGCTGGTTGTCAAGCTTTACTGTTGTCATGTTGATAAGGCTCAGCATGTTAAGATATCGACGATATATTCTCATTGCAACCGGGAGAATTTGAGTGCTTAGCTTTCGCAGTTGGCTAGCAGTTTCGTTAACTTTGATTTTGAGCGGGAGCTGCCTGCCACTTTGCGCTGAAGAAAAATCAACGGTTGAGGAATCTATTTCACAGAACTCAAAACTAAAAGGGCGGGTTAGCGTAGATGAGAACGCCAAGGCCAAAGAATCGCCCATATTGTTTGGTGTCATTCAGACAATGCCCAAAGGAACGAAAGTCGATCTTCGGCTTTCCTGCAATTTAAATTCAGAGCTTAGTAAAAAAGGCGACGAATTATGTGCTCGTGTTTGTGTCGATGTAAAAGACGGACAAAAGGTAATGTTGCCTGGTGGCTGGTACATGCACGGAATAGTTTCCGATTCAGCTTCGCAACGGCGTCTAGGCCGCGACGGCTATGTAGAAGTTACTTTCGACAAGCTGATAAGTCCTGACGGTGAAATTGAATTACCAGTAGCAACTAAATTTTCTACGCGTGATAATCAATTGAAAGCAGTGGCCAAAATTCTTGCCGTTGATGCCGGCTATGTAAGTTATGGCGCTGCCGCTGGAGCCATACTTTCTGCCGAACTTGGTTCAATTCCCTTAGCCATTATGACCAACGGCTTGTCGCTTGCTGTAGGTGGAGCGGCAGGCGCAGCTTTGGGTACTTTTGGCGCTCTGAAGCGGAAAGGTAAAGTGGCCTCTATCTATCCGGGCGATGCCATTCAATTGACTATTGCCGAACCAATAACGCTGCCTGGATTTAATCCTAATGCTATCCCTTCTGCCGTAAAAGCCCCAGGTGTGCCGGGACTGACTATTAAGACCGGCAAGATTACATACAGCAAAAGCCCGTTTGGAGACGATAACTCAAAGCAAATGACAGTAGATCTGACGATTGACAATCGCAGTGAAAAGGAAGTCAGCTTCTTTGATCTAGCAGTTGTAGATAATTCGGAAGAAAAGAATTTCCCGTCACTCTATGGAAATTATTTGCCTTTTGGAAAGCATGTGGGCATAGGTAAAACCGGGCGTGCCACTCTTTCTTTCCCGGTTGCAAGAGCCAAACGTAAGTATTCGTTAGTACTTCTCGACCGTACAAAACGTAATGAATTAATGCGAGTGCCGATAAACTAGCAAGATCATTAATTGTTGCGTGAAAGCCCCCATCATTGCTGGCATTAAATCCTAAATGCAGCTAATATAACAGTCACAAAAGAGATAGGTGGCGACGAAAACAAACGTCAAACCGTCTCCCAAAGCCGTTTTTCCAAATGTGTGCAATTCCTCAGGTGAAACTGATGAGGGTCCGAATAAATAAGATGTTTCAACGTTTTCATGGACAAGCGAAAGCTCAAGAAGGACAAATGCGTTCTCTTCAGTCGGAGAATTTGCAACTTGATCGTGTCTTGCGCGAGAAGGACAGAGAAATTGATCAGTTGAAAAATCAGCTGGCCAATGCCCAAGCCCGCTTGGAAGAATTGATGGGCAAGGACAATTTGACCTCTCTTCCCAATCGCCACATCTTTAAGGAACACTTGACACATTCCTTGAAGCGGGCTGTACGCCTTGGCTATAGCTTGTCGCTTTTGCTTATTGATATTGATCGTCTGCGCGAAGTGAATAGCCGTGCTGGTTATGAAAAAGGCGATGAAGTACTTATTGAAGTAGCAAAAACTTTGCAGAACTCGGTAAGAGAAATTGATATGCCGGCTCGTTGGGGCGGCGAAGAATTAGTTGCCGTGTTACACGAAACAGATGTTGAGGCAGCTTTGTCCGTTGCTGAAAGAATTCACCGCAAGATAAACATGCTTGATATAAAGGATCCAGTGAGTGGCAAGCCGATTCCTATTACGGCCACACTTGCTGTAGCCAGCTACCCGCGTCATTCCAATCAACCGCAAGAACTTCTCGAAGTTGCTTATGACGCTCTCGTTGCCGCTAAGAATAAGGGCGGTAATATTGTGGTTGTCGCTGATTCCAACATTTAATTTCAAATTTTAAAATGCGTACAATCTAAGGCTTCGGTTCAAAAGACTGCTTAGTTGGTAGATCCGACAACACATTTAGTGTTGTCTCCTTGCCCTGAGCTTGTGCTTGTTTCTTGGCGCCCTTCTTTTCTGCTGCTTCCATGAAACCGACAAAGAGAGGGTGCGGGGTCTCCGGACGGGACTTCAATTCCGGGTGGAATTGGCAGGCAACAAAGAATGGGTGGTCCTTAATTTCAATAATTTCTACCAGCCGGCCATCAGGAGATAGTCCGGAGAAGGACAAGCCGTGTTCTGCAAGCTTCTCTCTAAAGTCATTGTTCACCTCATAGCGGTGGCGATGGCGCTCAGAGATGTCTGGAGCCCCGTAGAGCTTCTCTGCCGTGCTTCCAGGGGTGAGATGGCAGGGATAACGTCCCAAACGCATTGTGCCGCCCTTGTGGACGACATTATGCTGGTCCGGCATCAAGTCTATGACCGGGTAGGGCGATGTCGGGTTGAACTCGGTTGAGTGGGCATCCTTCATTTTGGCTACATTGCGGGCAAATTCAATGACGGCTGTTTGCATTCCCAGGCAGAGTCCCAAGTAAGGAATTTTGTTGACGCGGGCATATTCGCCTGCCTGGATCTTGCCTTCGATACCACGGTCGCCGAAGCCGCCTGGTACAAGTATGCAATCGATGCCTTTGAGATGAGCTTCTGCGCCATCTCTTTCAATGTCCTCTGAAAGTACCCACTTAATATCAACTTGGGCATTGTGCTGGGTGGCTGCGTGTTTGAGTGCCTCTACAACCGAAATATAAGCATCGGAAAGCATGACGTATTTGCCGACAATGGCACATCTTATGGTCTTGGTCGGCCGCTTGATGCGCTCGACAAGCTCAGTCCATGATGCGAGATCCGGTGTGTTGTTGGGCATGCGCAGGACTTCTAAAACCTGGGTGCAGAGACCTTCTTTCTCTAAATACAGAGGCACTTCATAAAGGTGCGCTACATCGCGGCACTGAATAACGCCGTGGATATCAACGTCGCAGAAAAGTGATAGCTTCTCGCGAATGGATGTGGAAAGAGGTACTTCTGTACGGCAAGCAAGAATGTCCGGTTGAATACCACGACTGCGCAAGAGATCGACTGAGTGTTGTGTCGGCTTAGTCTTAAGTTCTTGTGTCGTTCTTAGATTAGGAATTAACGTGGCATGAATATAGCAGCAGTGATCGCGCCCTATGTCCTTGCGCATCTGGCGAATGGCTTCCAGGAAAATCAGACTTTCAATGTCGCCTACGGTACCGCCAACTTCAACAATTACCACTTCGGCTTGGGATACTTGGGCAGCCTTGCGGATGAAGTTTTTAATTTCATTGGTGACGTGCGGGATCATTTGCACGGTGCCGCCAAGATAATCACCGCGGCGTTCTTTCTCCAATACGCTCTTGTAGATGGTCCCGGCAGTTACGTTATTGGCTCTGCTCATGTCCACCGAGATAAAGCGCTCATAGTGACCTAGGTCGAGGTCGGTTTCAGCGCCGTCTTCCGTGACGTAGACCTCACCATGCTGATAAGGACTCATTGTGCCCGGGTCGACATTTAAGTAAGGATCCAGCTTGATAATAGTGCAGCTGATACCACGTGCTCTTAGCAGGCGTCCCAGCGACGAGGCGATTATCCCTTTGCCCAATGAGGAGACTACCCCACCAGTTATAAAAACATACCTGGTGTTCATTATGACCTCTTTTTAGCGCTCCGGTTCCGGCTATCGCCTGCACCTTCGCTAGCCTTCCGGCTGCCCTTTGTCCGACGAGACGTTTAGTCTCGTCTCCTTGCTCTGCGGCGGATTGCTCATCGCAACCCTTGCGTCGCTTCAACTGCAATTATTATTCACCAATTTTGGGAACTTTGAAATAGCCATTTTCCTGATCCGGCGCATTTTTAAGTAATAGGTCCCTGCCGGGTGGGGTTTTTACCACGTCTTCACGCAAGACGTTGACAATGTTAAGTGCGTGCGCCATCGGTTCAACGCCGTCCGTATTGACCGCCTTCAGTTCGTCAAAGTAGTCAATAATTTTGCTAAGCTGCTCGGCATATAGCTTTTTCTCGTCTTCTGATAAAGCCAGCCTGGCCAACTTTGCTACATGCTCAACCGTTTGCGCTGTCAGCATAATGCCCCCTGCGTTTAGCCATACTACGAGGGCATGTTAACATAAGTCTGCTAAGCAAAGGTATATATAAGTGGGCAAATGTTACTAGATACAGTCTTTCTACTAATTGCCCTCTCCATCATCCTGGTTTCGGCAGAGCTGTTTACAAACGGCATTGAATGGCTTGGACAACGTCTCAACATAAGCGAGGGCGTGGTCGGCAGCGTATTAGCTGCAGTCGGCACGGCCATGCCGGAAACACTTATCCCCTTTGTCTCTGTCGCTTTCTTTGGCTCCAGGCATGGCGAAGAAGTCGGTATTGGAGCTATTGCCGGGGCGCCTTTCATGCTCTCGACGCTTACGTTGTCGCTTTGTGGATTCACCATTTGGTTTTATGCCAAAAAAGGACGGCGTGAAAGCCGTGTGAAGGCCAATAGGACGATAATCATGCGCGATTTCTCCTTCTTCATCTTGGCATACTCCATTGCTATTGCTGCCAGTATCTTTCATCTGTCCGATACCTTGCGCAGCATTCTTGCTATAGGACTTTTGTTGATATATGGTCTGTACATATACAAGACGTTTAAGCACGAGGGTGAAGTGGGGGCAGCCCCTGAGCATCTTCATTTTGCTCGAATCCTAAAAGACAAACCGGAACGCTTAGGCGTCATATTGCCTCAGGTCATAGTCGGCATACTTGGTATCATCGGCGGTGCCTACATGTTCGTCAATTTTGTAGAGAAATTAGCTGTTGGACTTAATGCACCGGCAATTTTGCTCTCACTTATCCTGGCTCCTGTTGCTACTGAATTGCCGGAGAAAATAAACAGTTTCCTTTGGTCGCGCAGTGGCAAGGACACCCTAGCTCTAGGCAATATTACAGGAGCATTGGTTTTTCAGAGCTGCATACCGGTTGCTTTCGGTATGGCATTTACTGATTGGCGTCTAGACCAGGGCACAACGCTTACAGCATTCGTGGCCATTGCCTCATGCTCTTTATTTTGGTACCTGATGAAGACCGATCGTCTGAAAGCCCAGCATTTCATGTTAGGGGCAATTGCCTATACAGTGACAATTGCACTGCTCATAACTTTTGGCTTACACGACTAACTTGATTCGCGAGCGTCTTTTGCCAGCTTGGCCGGATGAGTAATAGACTCCAAAATTAGTTTGAAGCAAGCCGCTACAGGAATGGCAATAAGCATTCCCAAGGCACCGGCCATAACCTCGCCGCATAAGACGGCGAAGATAACAATTAGCGGATGCAGCTCGACTGCGTGCCCAATTATTTTTGGAATAATCACGTAGTCTTCAAACCAACGAGCAAGCGTGTAGTAGCCAATAATGCCCAGAGCAGCCATTACGCCAAATTGCGCCAGTCCAACGAGAGCGGCAATTGTGGTTGCCACAATGGGACCTAGTACGGGAATAATTTCCAGGAAGCCGCTAATTAAGGCAATTACCAGAGCGTACTTCAGGTGAATTACAAAATGCAGGAATACCCAGGCAATAGCGGACATAATTATGATAAGCATCAATTGACCTTTGACGTAATTGCTCATCATTTTGTTGATTTGGCTGGAGAGCTTAAGCGCTTGCTCCCGCTTATCCTGTGGCAGGAAGCGCAAAATGAAATTTGTCACGCGTTCATTGTCGATGATGAAATAAATGGAAGACACTACGCAAACAAGAATCCCCAGTAGCCCTCTCGATAGAAGTCCGCCGATGTGCACAATTTCTTCTGGTTTGCCGGCATTCTCTTCAATGTTGGCAATTATTTGATTGGCGGTTTGATCAACGTCAAGTTGAAGGTTGAATGTTTCTGTTGCCTGTCGGATGATGTTGGTAATGATTTCCTGACGATGCATGGCCAGGGCTACGCATTGCTCGGAGATAAGCGGCAGGAAAAACCAGCCGGAGATTATTAGAATGACGGCACCACATAAGTAAACTATCGCCACTGCTTGTGTCGGTTTGATTTTTGCTGTTGTCGATAGGTGTTGCACCAATGGCAAAAGCAAGTAGGCAAGAATGCCACCGACAATAAAGGGCGGAAATACCGACCGTACGTGGTAGATAAACCAAAGAATTAGGAAAGTGGCAACCCAACGGAACAGCATTAGCGCACCGCAGCTGGCGTTAGGTTAAGCTGCGAGAAATCATGAATCCCGGCATTAACAAGTTTGCTTAAGAGCCAA
This sequence comes from Chloroflexota bacterium, assembly GCA_005240105.1. Lineage (GTDB taxonomy): Bacteria > Cyanobacteriota > Vampirovibrionia > Obscuribacterales > Obscuribacteraceae > SBAT01. Next base: position 9,375 of record SBAT01000112.1, on the reverse strand, counting down.
GCTGGACGGAATCTTTCACCGTGAATTTTTTCGTAAGACTTAAGCTCGGCAAGGCACCAGTCTAGACCCTTATTTTCGGCAATTGTTAAAAGTCCTTTGGTCATGCCACAGCCCCACTGCATGGCAATATCAACATCACCTGGTACTACAACTTGTTCTTGAATGGCATAAATTGCCTCATTGAACATTGGCAAGATTACGCGATAAACATCAAATGGTCTGGAATTGCCGGCTGGTTTTTTGTTCTCATTAATGGACTTGAGAATTTTTGCCAGCTCGGGATTAACCTTCTTAGGTTCATCTTTTTTTGGCACTTGGTTTGGATCGTGAATAAAGAAACCAGCGCCGCTCTTTTGTCCCTTAAAACCAGACTCGACTAATTTATTGATAAGTTGCGCCGGCTCAAAACGTGGGCCGTATTGGTCATAAAGGAAATTGTTGACGTTAGCGCAAATATCGATGCCCGTCATATCGAGAAGAGTGTACGGACCCATGGGCATACCAAACTCAACAACCAGTCTGTCTACCTCATCTAGCGAGGCAATGCCTTCTTCGGCAACATAGAGCGCCTCGTTTAAGTAAGGGAACAGCAATCGGTTGACAAGAAACCCTGGGCATTCTTGAACGGTAACAGGAATTTTTTTCAATTCGCGACAAAGATCTGAAACTGTGGCAACAGTGTCCTTTGAAGTTTTCAATCCAGGAATTACTTCAACCAATTTCATTGTCTGCGCTGGATTGAAAAAGTGCATGCCGATGACCTTTTCCGGGCGCTTGGTGCAAGCGGCAATTTCGGACACGGAAAGAGCCGATGTGTTGCTTGCCAAAATTGCATGACTGGGACAAATTTTGTCCAGCTGTTTGAAAATATCCAGCTTGACATTTATTTCTTCCAGGGCTGCCTCAATGACCAGATCTACGTCTTTGAAAGCATCAAATGTTGTCGAACCCTTGATCATGCCAAGCAAATAATCAGCCTCGGCTTGCGTCAAAACTTCTTTCTTAACACGTGATTCATACATGCGCTTGATGCGGGTTATGCCCTTGTCTACAAACTCTTGATTAATATCTTTGAGGATTACTTCAATTCCGGCTTGAGATAAAACCTGGGCAATGCCTGCCCCCATTGTGCCTGCGCCAATCACAGCCGCTCTTTGAATCTTCATTGAAAATCCTCTTCAAACAAGTTCCTAATTGATAGCTATGCTAGCATTTTTACGACTAAGTATAGCCAGCTTAAGACCTAAGCAGAGCTGAAGCGAAGCAAGAGCTGCGATGGAGCAGGTCGCTGCGGAGCGAAGAAGGGAAGCCGGAAGGCAAGCGAAGGTGGAGGCGATAGCCGGAACCGGAGCGTTAAAAAGGAAATCAATGGCCATGACATCATCGTTAATGAGAAGAATACCGGCTCAACCTGCAGGCGTGGCTGATGACACTCCAAGGCATTTGGGTTGGTTGATGCTGACGGCACTCGGGATAGGAGCCACTATTGGTGCTGGAATTTTCGTTATGCCCGGACGCATTGCAGAAAAAGCAGGTCCTGCCGGGATTTTGTCATTTGTCATAACAGGATTGGTTTTCTTGTTTGTCGGTATTTGCTATGAGCGATTTTCCAGAGTGGTACCGCAAGGCGTGTCTGCTTATTCCTATGTCTATCATTCAATAGGCGAAATCATTGCCTGGATTGTTGCTTTTGGTTTATTCCTTGAGTACAGCTTTGGTGCCTCCGCTGTGGCTATTGGCTGGAGTGCATATTTGCAAAAGGCGCTGAAATACACGTTGCCGCCTTATCTCATGGGTCCGGTGCACACGGGAGACCATTTTGAATTTGGCTTCAACATCGTGGCTATGGCGGTCGTTGCAGTTGTGACGATGATTCTAATATTTGGCGGTGTTAGTAAATCTGCTAAATTGAATTTTTTCCTTGTCTGTCTTAAATGCACGCTGCTAGTAGTTTTTATTGGCGCTGGATTGAAACACATTAACTTCGCCCTCTGGCAGCCATTTGCGCCGCTTGGCTTAACAGGCATTCTGCAAGGGGCGGCAATTGCCGTATTTCCTTATGTGGGCTTCGATGCTCTTTATACCTTTGCTCGTGAATCAAAATCTCTGCGGGATACGAAACTCTCCACTTATCTGTGTATTGGACTAGTCGCCTTCTTGTATGTTGTTGTAATGGCTATTGCCGTTGGACTAGCTCCAGTATTTTTAAATAATGGTCAAATCAATCCATTATTCAAGGGCAGCGAAGCTTCGGCTCCTCTAGCTTCATTGTTGATTGCTTCCGGCGAAGGTTGGGCGGGAACTCTAATTGCCGCCGGTGCAGTACTGGGTATTTTTAACGTCTTGTTGGTTCTTTGTATGGGCGGACCAAGAATCTTCCGCAACATGGCTGAAGATGGACTACTTCCACCTATCTTTAAGAAGACGCACAAAGGTAACCCCAGCTTCGGCATTCTCCTCAATGGCACTATCGTAGCTCTATGTGCAGGCTTCGTTCCTTTTGAAGATGTCTCGGACATTATGGTTTTAGGAACGCTCGTGGCATTTATATGCGTATGCTTAGGAGCGATGCGTCTTAAGATAGTCAGCCCATTGGTCGGCATACTGGGCGCAGTTGGATGCACCATTCTTGCTTTTAACCTTAATCCGCTGGTGCTAAAGGTCTATGCCTTGACCTGCCCATTAGGTCTGCTTATCTATTTCTTCTACGGTAGAAGAAATAGCAAATTGGCACGACCTCAGTAAAGTCGGACGATTACAAAAGCGATAGAGTTTTCCTGGCCCGAAATGCTACGTAGGGGTTGTCGTCCTCGGCGAGGCGCTCAAGGATGGGACCGGGAATATATGGATTTTCCGCTACGCCATAGCGTACGTCAGCATCCTCATCGAAAGCAAGTTGCTCTAGTAACTGTTCCGGTACGTTGGCGTTTTCGGCTACTGCCAGGCGTACATCTGCCTTGCCGTCATGCGCCAGTGCTGACAATGCCTCGACAGGCGTACGCGGGTTTTCCGCTACGCGCCGGCGAATGTTTTCCAATTCGTCAAAAGCAAGCTTCGCCAATACCTCTTTAGGTGTATTGGGGTTGCCTGCCACAATATAGCGCACACGCAAAGCCCTGATAGTAATATCTGGGGGTGCTTCTTGCGTTACTTGTGCTCTTTCTGTTGTTTCCTGGCTACTTAATGCCGATGCCGTGACCCGCTTACCTTCCTGCATCTGCCAACACTCCCTTTGACTGTTGTGATTGATCGCAACAGTCTGCCCGCTGTAAATACTTGCCGAGACAGACCCTATAGCCTTATTTACCCGCATTAAGGAAACATTAAACCCGTCTCTTGACAATTTAATCTTTTCGCTCGAAACGATTACGGGGCTTGGGTTTCAGTCTTAATGATTGGGAACCTAGGAATAGGGTTTTTCATCTGAAAATTGGCGCTACAAAAAGAAGGGCATGGCTTGGGCGACAGTCAACAAAAAATCAGCAGCAAAAACCCGGAAGAGCCATAGGAAGAAAATCTTGAGGAGCAAGGCAGCTTAAATTAACTGACCTGGCTAGATCCTTTTCTTGAAAATCATGTACGTACATTGTACGTACATGATTTTTTGAAAAAAGAACAAGGCGGGCTTACTTAGCTTCCATCCAATTTTTGCCGGAGCGAATATCGACTTTTAAGGGCACTTTAAACTGTACGCCCGAAATTGTCTTCACCGACATTGCTTCGTGAACGATAGCTTTTATCTCTTCCACTTCATCTGTTGGTACTTCAAGGACTAATTCGTCGTGTACTTGCAGAATAAGTTTTGTTTTTAACTGGCGTTTGGTCAGTTCTTTATCCAGGTCAATCATGGCTAATTTCATTAGGTCGGCGGCACTGCCCTGAAGAGGGGCGTTGCAGGCGGCACGCTCTTCGGCTTTGCGGATCATGTCGTTGCGGTCGTTGAGGTTTCTGAAGTAGCGCTTGCGTCCCCAGAGGGTTTCGGCATAGCCCTTAGTGCGAGCTTCTTGTATGGAGCCGGTTAGGTAATTGCGTACTTTGGGATAGCGGGCAAAGTATTTGTCTATAAATGCCTGTGCTTCTTTGGTGGAGACGCCTAAATCCAAACCAGTGGAATAAGCACCTTGTTGATAAATTAGCGAGAAGTTGATCGTCTTGCCGACGCGGCGCATGTCGGAGTCAACTGAAGCAAGTTCTTTGTCGAAAATTTCAGCAGCGGTACGGGCGTGGATGTCTTCGTCTTTAGCAAAAGCATCAACGAGAATTTCATCGGCGCACATGTGTGCTAGAAGGCGTAGTTCTATTTGGCTGTAGTCAGCTGAAATCAATACACTTGATTCATTGCCTGGAATAAAGGCGCGCCTTATGCGGCGGCCCATTTCTGTACGAATTGGGATATTTTGTAAATTGGGATTGGAACTGGATAGGCGACCGGTACTGGTGCCTGTTTGATTGAAGTCGCCGTGCAGGCGTTTGTCTCTTGGACTGACCTGGCGAGGCAAAGCATCGACATAAGTTGAACGTAGTTTGGACATTTGTCGAAAGTCCATCAACTTAGAAATAATTGGGTGGTCGTGTTTGAGAGATTCCAAAACACTGGCATCAGTGGAAAACCCGGATTTGGTTTTTCCTTTCGGAGACAATTTAAGTTCTTCAAACAAGACCTTCTGTAATTGTTGTGGGGAATTGATGTTGAAAGAGTGTCCTGCTTCTTCAAAGATTTCCAATTCCAGGCGTACTAGATCTTGCGTTAGCTCCATGGAAAACAGACCTAAATATCCAAGATCCAGGGAGACACCAGCCTGTTCCATCTTGGCCAAAACGGCAGACAGCGGCATATCCATTTCGGTGAGCAGACTTAATTGCGTGGCATTCAGTGTTTTTCCATAATAGCGAGCTAGCTCCATTGTCATTCGGGCGTCATCGGCAGCATAGGGTGCAGCCTGTGATACGGGAACTTGTTCCATGGTCAGCTGTTTTTTGCCGGTGCCTATCAACTCAGAAATTTTTACCATCTGGTAATTGAGTATTCGTTCTGCTTGATCTTTGAGCCCGTGTTTCTCATCCGGATCAACAATATAGCTGGCAAGCAGCGGATCAAATACGATCGGACCAAAGGTTATGCCGTCTAAGGACAAAACATTCATTTCAAATTTGGCGTTTTGGGCAACCTTGCCGATTTTGGCATCTTCCAGAATAGGCTTTAGTTTGCTGCTAACTAGTTCTGCCGGTAATTGTTGGCTGCCGAAGTGCCGAATTGGCACATAAGCTGTTTGAATGTTCCAGTTGTCTCCCGCGCTTACAACACGGCTATCGGCAACACGGGCTTGGTCGGCCCAGCCAAATGCGTAGCCGACAATTTGAGTATCCAGCGAAGCAAGACCTGTTGTTTCCAGGTCTACGCAAATCACTGATTGCTTGCTTAGTTGTTTCACCAAGTCTTCTAATTGCGCTTCTGTGACTACAATTGTCGGCTCCGGCTGTCCGGTAGCCACCACTGCTACAGGCGTTTGTTCATCAGGACTTGTTACGGCGGCAAAAGCTGGTGCACTGCCTGTCAGCAACGCTTCATCGATAGTAGGCTCCACACCGTTATTAAACGACGCCAAAATTTTTGGCAGGCGCTTGAGCATGTTTTTGAATTCAAATTCTTTTAGACCATTAACCAAACGCTCAATTGGTGGCATGGTCACTTTTAGCTTGTCGAAGTCGATATCAATATCTACATCCAGGCGTATGGTCGCTAGATCTTGGCTGGCGAAAGCACTGTCTTTGCCATCGATTAGTTTTTGTTGGACTGACTTGGATTTAATTTTGTCCAGGTTGTTGTAGACACCTTCCAGCGTCTGGAATTCGGTTAAGAGTTGTACTGCGGTCTTAGGACCAATACCACGTACACCAGGAATATTGTCTGATGAGTCACCGCAAAGTGCTTTGTAGTCAACAATTTGCTCAGGCCATACCGATAGCTTCTCAAATACTTCATCTCTGCCGAAGGTAGCAAGTCCCCCTTTGCCGGGCATGAGAACCTGAATGTGACCATCTAATAGCTGAAAGGCATCCTGGTCGCCTGTGAGAATCTGCACCTTCATTTTCTTTTGCTCAGCGATACGAGCAAGTGTGCCAATAATGTCGTCTGCTTCAAAGCCGGGCTTTTCCAAAATTGGAATATCTAAATATTCCACCGCTTCCTTGATCATCGGCCACTGAGTTGCCAGATCATCGGGCATTTCAGCGCGGTTGGCTTTATAGTCTTCGTACTGCAACTTACGGAAGGTAGGTTCGGCCAAGTCGAAGCAGACGGCGACCATGTCTGGTTTGTATGTTTCCAAAAGATCAAACATGGAATTGAGAAAGCCATAGACAGCCCATGTTGCCGTGCCGTCTGATCTCCTCATGCCGGAAGTAAAAAGAGCATAGAAGGAGCGAAACGCCAGCGCGCTGCCATCAACTAAGACTAAATTTACCGCTCCAGCTCGGCTTTCTTGCGGTTGCCCCGACGACACATTTAGTGTCGTCTCCTTGCTTAGCTGCTCGCATTTCGCTGTTCGCACCGCTGCGACCTGCTCATCGCAGCTCTTGCTTTGCTTCTCGTCCATTTCTTCTTCTATGCCCTTATGTGTACCTATTGCTGGTTAGCCAGCCCTCTTGGTCTTGGCGGACCAAATTGTTGTCCCATTGATTCAGACAATGCACGGCCTTCAGCCAGGGATGGCTGATCAATCCCCAGTATTGAAGTAATCGTTGGCGCAATGTCTGCCGGAGAGACAGTTGTTGCGTAACTGCCGGCTTTGATACCAAAGCCGCTTATGATGAGCGGTACTTGGGTGTCATAAGCGTAGGGCGAGCCTTGTTCTGTGCCGTTTTGTTCAGACGAGAAGATCCAGCCTGGCTTGGTTATGACGACCAATTCGCCTGAGCGGCCCCAGTAGTAGTTGCGACGTACTGCATCAGCCAAAGGTCCTGATGGTACCTGGTTCATGAAGAGCTGTACTGCTGTGTAGACATCAGCTACACCTGGTACCGAGCGGGCAATTTTAGCGGCCACGGCTTCCACATCCGGTTGGCGATATTTCTGGCGATCGATGGCATTCAAGTTGAGATAGACGTTTGGCGGAACAAACGACTCGACCCAATCATCAGCACCGAGTTTGGCATCAAGTGCTGAATCAACCAGTGTCTTGAAGGCTTTCGGATCAATACGTCCTGCATCAAGGCCTTTTTCTTTGAGGAATTCCGGAATTGGGGCAATACCATGATCAGCAGTGAGAACAATTAAGCACTTATCCAAGCCGATCTTTTGATCGATGCCTTGGAAAAGTTGAGCGAGGGATTGATCTAAACGTAGTACCAGATCTTGTACTTCCTGGCTGTAAGGACCAAAATGCGATCCTAAACCTTCGCCTGCGCCAAAGTTGATAGCCAGAAGATCCGGATCAGGACGCCTGCCCAATCCTTCTTTGTCGATAGCTTCTTTGGCAAAATCTGCCACCATCTGATTGGCAAATGGTGTCATGGAGAAAGTCTGGAAGAATTTGTCTGATGGACCGGAAGCACCGCCTGTGATTACGTGCGGGAATTGCTTGCCGTCACCAGGCAATGGCTTTTCGTAGGTGTAATCATCGCGGCTGGAGGCAGAATATTGAGTCTCTGCCAAAAGTCGCTGCCAGGTCTGCCCGAAGTATTTGTCAGCATAACGCTGATTGTTGAAGGACTGAGCCCATGATGGCAAAGTGCGGCTGTATTGACTTGAGGTGACGAAGTTGCCTGTGCGCGTGTCCCACCAGAAGGCGTTATCAGCTAAGCGTCCGGCTAAAAATACTGCCGGGCGCTCGCCAATGGAAATGGTCACTACTTTTGAACGACCGTTGGTAGCTAATTTCATCTGATCGCCAATTGTTGTTCCCAACATAGCTTTGGCTGAAGCACCAGTTCCTGTTCCACCAACGAGAGTTGCTTGATCGTCTGCAGTGGCTGATACTTCTTTGCCCTTGCGTCTATCAAACCAATCATCGGCAATGATGCCGGTTGCCCAGGGATAGGCTCCGGTAGAAATTATTGTGTCACCACAGGCGGTGTGGCTTGTCAGTTGGCGGAAGCGGCAATTGGTAAAATTGGCGCCGTTGTCAATCAGGTAACGCAGCCCACCTGCTCCAAACTTGTCACGGTATCTAGCTAAGTAATCATAGGAAAGCTGATCGGCGACAATCAGGACAACCAGTTTTGGTTTGCGATTGTCATCAGATTGAGCGAATGCTCCTTGATTTGCTCCTTGGGATGTAAGCAAGACAAGTGTTGTTAACAATGCGGACAATGCTGTGCGCCATTGCTTGGATTTTGACACGTGGTTCTCCTTGTTTATTAAGCTCGCCAAACACGTACGGTTCCGCTGCCTGAGAGAATTTGCCCTGAGTTGTCAGGCCAACTCGTTTACAGTAAGGGTAATTTTAATGCAGTATTTGCTCCGGCAAAGTACAAAGGAGCAAATAGACGGATAGATTTTACTAAAATCACATCCACAGCTTTACAAAAGAGGTAGGACCATGAGCGAAAGAACGAAACTTCTCAAAAAGGCAGTCCTAACGGGAGTCGGCGCTTCAACCAATATCGAAAGAGTCAAATCTGCTTTAAACGAAGCACTTGAGGATTTGGTCAAAGTTGGTCATGAGTTGATGGATGACTTGGAAGTTAAGGGCAAAGACAAGACCGAATCAATTGAAAAGAGCCTGAAGACATTTACCGACGAGGTAAACAAGCGCAAAGGTACTCTGGAAGTCCAAATTACTGCTTCCATCAAAAAGGCAATCAAAGAATTTGGTTTGATGACTCGTGAAGACTTGGATGAATTGAACGAGCGCCTTGAGCATTTGGAAGAAACTCTATGTGATGGTAACGAAGGCGGCGAAGGTACAGGAACTGCACCTTCCAGAAAAGCTAGGCGCCGCAACAAGTAATAGCGCTATAAAGTCTTAGCAGCGTTTGGTACAAGGACTGCACGCCAATTTCCATGCGTGCTTTTGGTTCTTGACCTGTTATGATTTGACGGTTTCAATCATCGGACATAGCTTCTGCTCAAGCGTAAGAAATCATTGTTGCCTTCCTTGGCTGCTATCTATCTGGCGGTGTTGTTGTGCCTGAGCATTTTTGCCGGATATGCTATTTATAAATTCTGGCAGGAGAACAAGCTTCTTTATTCAAGCCAGGGAAGCGCGGTTGTAGTTTCCGACTTCATGCACTTTTATATTTGTGGCAGAATTGCTCATTCTCCTGATGCGCATGATCTATACAGCCCAGAGGTGCAAAGGCGATGGCATAACAACATGCTTAGTGGGTTGCACGTGACCAATAGTCCGTTTTATCCACAAGCTACACCACATT
>SBAT01000098.1 GCA_005240105.1 Chloroflexota bacterium | reverse complement strand
TTCCAGAAACGCTTGTTGTGCGTAGGTTCTTGCACATGTGCCAGTTCGTGCAATACGAGATAACGGCGCCCTCTTTCTGGGACATTTTCAACGGCGTAGCGAGAAAAGGTGATGATACGCGTATGCAGATTAATCTGGGCTAGACGTGAGTATTTAGCCGAACCAATTCTGACACCGCCAATGGTGACACGCAGAGTATCAGCATTTACCTGGTTGACGAATTCCGTCATGAAGGTAAGGTAGCTTGCTTTCGCAACAGGAAGCGGCGCCTCTGCTTGACGACGGCGCTGTGTAGAGCCTTTGGGGAATTGGATTTCCAGTTGCTTCACAGAACCTCCTTCGTTGACGGTATGATAAGTGGTTGGCTTACAGTCTGCAAGTTGCAAAATGACCTCTATGAAAAATCTCACGCTCATCACAGGTGGCGCCAGATCAGGCAAGTCGAAATTGGCTGAAGAAATGGCCATTGCCTCTCAACTGCCGGTCATTTATTTAGCAACGATGGAAGTCTGGGCTAACGACAAAGAGGGTGTTGACCGTGTGAGGCGTCATAAGCAAAGGCGCCCTGATAATTGGACAACGCTGGAAGTGCCGCTTGATGTAACGGAAGCGGTGAATTCCCTGGCGTATGGACCAGCAATTGTAATTTTGGATTGCTTATCGGTATATGTTTCCAATCTGTTGTTGAACCGTTATGAAGGTGGGCAAGACCCATATTTATACGAAAGCGATATAGCTACCGCAGTTGATAGATTGCTCTCGGCAATTTCTGCTCATGCAGAAAAGAAATTTATCCTGGTGACCAATGAAGTCGGCTTCGGTGTTGTGCCGGAAACCGTATTGGGCAGAGCGTACAGAGATTTCCTTGGCTATGCCAATCAATGGGTAGCCCAAATAGCCGACGACGTGCGCCTGATGTGTTCCGGCTTGCAAATTAGGTTGAAGTAGGGCGACTTTTAATGCACCGCCGGCTTCGGGATTTTTGCTAAAAGTATTTTTTTCCAGGGTCCGTTGTTTAATACGGCAGCCAATATTTGATCGCTAACGGGTGGACGCTTTGCTGCAGGAGTAGTGGTTACTGGCTTGGCGCCCGTGTTCCATTGGGACAGCATTTGTTGATGGTCTGCATCTGTCCCCCTGGTCCAAAGAATTTTGAACTTGGCCCAAGTGAGATCAAAATTGAGCATTGCTTCCCTCGCCGGACCATCGGGGGCATTGCGATATTTGTCGCAAATGACGTTGGCAAACATTGTTCGATTGTCTTCAGCATCGACTGTTCTGCCTGGATGGTTTTGTTCGAAAATAAAGCAAGCCATATCCGCATATGCCTTAATCGCAGAATCAGTTAATGGCGGCTCGCCTGGTACGGCTACGCGCTCGGGACCAAGCAACTGAGCCATTGCTTCAAGTTCACCAATTGCTGTCTCAGATAGATTAGATTCGTTGGCGTGTGCCGTACGCAGTTGCAGGCGCATCAAGGACTTGAACAAGTCCTTGTAATTTTCTTGTTGCTCCGGCATCAATTGGCAGACACGCTTAACCGTCGGCCAAAACTCCAGAATTCCAAGTACTTCCGGGCTTTGACCGGTCATCAGTTTGGCGTATAGGCTCTGCTGAATGAGTTTCTGTTGTGGCTCCGTTAACTCATGGTCCAGGGAAACCAACTGGTAAAGCTCAAGCCAAGATTCAACCGCTTGTGTATTGCGGTCTTTTTCCTTTTCCACCGGGGCGCTTGGTGGAAGCATTGAAGTTACTCGGTTGCTTTGAACGGCAAAACCGCCATGGGCAGGGCGCTTATTCTTTGCCGGCTCAGAAGCGGCGTTAGGCTTTGCCACTGACTCGTAACCCCAGTCTGCCTTAGGCGTAAGAGCCAAGGAGCTGGAAATCGACATAGCTAATGAAAGGTTAAGGAGAATGACTTGGGATGTTTTCAATGTCCTACCTCTGCGGTGGTTTGGGCTGGTTTGTCCCAATTATAGGCAGTTGTTTAAAATGGGGATAGGATTATCTTGCCAAGTGTATGATAATATCGGGCACGCCCACAGGGACAGAATAATGGCAAATCTAGAAATACGTTATTTTCCAGACGATGTGCTGAGGCAGCACGCTAAAAAGATTAGCTCCTTTGACACAAACTTGCGCAAATTAGCTAATGACATGCTGGAAACCATGTACGAGCACAACGGTGTCGGACTGGCTGCGCCGCAGGTCGGCATATCCAAGCAAATGATGGTCGTTGATGTGGCCCCGACAGATGAGCCACGCCGTCCTATCGTCTTTATTAACCCGAAAATTGTTGAGGCCGATGGCGAAATGGTCGGGTTGGAAGGCTGCCTGAGCTTTCCCGATGTCTTTTTTGAAGTCCGCCGCGCCAGCCGCATTGTTATTCGCTATCAGAACTTGCAGGGCAAAGATCAGAAATTGGAGGCCAAAGGCGACTTGCTGTGTCGGGCCATTCAACATGAAATGGACCACCTCGATGGTCAACTCTTCATTGATAAGGCCGTATCCAAGCTGGTAGCTGATCTCGAGCTGACCAAACATGGCTTTGACGGTGTGTCCGTGGAAGTTGCGCACAAGGACGACACTATAGTTGTTACAGCCGATTCGCAAAAAGCGTTGATTGGTTAGGTCAAGCAACAGCTCCACTCCGGATTGCGAGGAGCAATCCGGAGTGGAGCGTGGACGAGCTGGAAGGCAAGTGAAGGCGAAGTGGAACAAGGAGAAGACCCGGTGGGTCTTCGGACCGGAGCATAAAAACCAATTTCCGTTAACCAGTGGTAAAAAGCGTAACAAGAAGCAGTTGAAAACAGCGCATAACACCGCCAACGGCATTACAATCGAACTACTAGGATATACTTTTGTCCGGTGAAGTGGAATTGAATCAAGACTTGGCAAAGAATAAGATTGCAGTTGACGGATCCGTGGGTGGCAATGCCCTCGAAGTTACTGTCACGTCTTTTGGTTACAAGCAGGGACCACCACCACCTGCGCATATGGTTTTTGATATGCGCTTTTTGCAAAATCCATATTGGGAAGAGTCGCTTAGACCATTGACTGGTTTGGACAAGCCCGTTAGCGATTATGTTTTACAGCAAGCGCTGGCCCAGGACTTTTTGAATTCACTTACGTCCATGCTCTGTACGGTTTTACCTCGTTTTGCTGATGGCAAATGGCGGGAATTTACCGTCGCTCTGGGCTGTACCGGCGGACAACACCGGTCAACGGCCATGGTTGAGGCTCTCTCCTTCAGGCTGAAGGCAGCATTGCCACAGTACAAAATTATCAAGCAACATCGTGAATTGAATATTGGTTTTGATACGCCATGTGTTACCGATGAAGGACTTGCTGCCGATGAAGCTATGAGACCGAACCGCGAGGAGAGGTCATGAATAAGGAATTGGCACATAAGCTAAAGCGGCTGACTTTACCGGGACTAAAACGGTACATCTTATTTGTGCTCCTGGGTGTTTTTGTTGTCGTCTTTGGTGTGCTCTTGGTATTGGGCTTTCACCCGATAACAGTTACAGGCGATTTCATTCGTGAGTGCTTAGAACACGCAGCCGATGTTTTGCCGCATAGGATAAGCGGCATTTTGGCTATCACCGTTGGTATCTTCCTAATAAGTATTGCCTTTTCACGTACACTCACATATGTTGTTGCCTCTTACTTGCCGGAAGACAGAGAGTCTATTCCGGATATGTTGCTCAGACGTGCTCAATCGGAAACAGGTCCGCGGATAGTGGTAATTGGTGGTGGTACGGGACTGGCCAATTTATTAACGGGACTGAAAGCCTACACAAACAATTTGACCGCTATCGTTACGGTGGGTGATGACGGTGGGTCGTCCGGTCGCTTGCGCGAAGAACTGGGCGTCTTGCCACCTGGCGATATCCGTAACTGCATTACCGCTTTAGCTGACGAAGAAAAATTAGTAACTGAACTTTTTCGTTATCGTTTTGCATCAGGACAAGGTCTTGAAGGTCACAGTTTTGGTAATTTATTCTTGACTGCACTTTGCGAAATTACCCATGGTGACATGCTGCAAGCCGTGAAGGTAGCCAGCCGTGTGCTTAACAGCCGTGGTCAGGTTTTGCCTTCGACGCTTAATTCAATTACGCTTGTGGCTGAGATGGAAGATGGCCGGCAGGTGCGCGGCGAGTCGCATATTGCGGGCGCCAATGGTCATATCAAGCGCATGACTTGCGAACCGGCAAATCCTGAACCAGCTCCGGAAGCCATTGATGTAATCATGAACGCCGACCTGGTTGTGCTGGGTCCAGGAAGTCTGTATACGTCCATAATCCCCAACATGCTTGTGCAGGGTATTGCTGAGGCCATAAGACAGACTGCCGCTCGTCGTATTTATGTCTGCAACGTTATGACCGAAGCTGGCGAAACAACCAACTATACAGTTGGTGATCACGTGGAAGCATTGCTTGAACATTCAAGCTGTGATGTTGGTGAAGGCTATAAGTTTGTCGACGCGGTTTTGGTCAACGAAGACATTCCGGAAGAAGGCTCGCCTGAGGCTTCGCCGAACTTTGTCACTTACGATCCAAACCATGTACGTGATTTAGGTGTGCGCCCAATCAAGCGCAATGTGGTCAGCCACAATAACCCATCGCAGCATGACGCCAACCAGTTAGCTGAGGCGTTGATACTCTGGTATGCGCGCCGCAAACGCAGTAAGCGTAGGAATGGCAAAGCAATTCCACTACGCCGGCGGGTTGCATCGCTGTTTTAAATGAGCTGACAAGTCATAGCCACCGACAAATTGGCTATCAGAACCAAGAAAGACTATTTCAGTGGTTGATTCAAACGCGGTACATCAAGAACATGACGCAAATGTCGGCGCAATTCTTGGGATGTGCGCCGTTTCTTGTTCAACTCTCATTCTCGAGATAGCACTGACGAAGTTCTTAAGCTACAAACTTTATCACCATATGACATTTGCTGTCCTCAGCGTCGTGATTCTAAGTTTTGGCGCCGCAGGAACCATTTCGTACCTCAATCCCAAATTCCTCAAATTGCTGAAACCAGACTGCTGGGCAAAAGCCGGTGCCTATGCAATTTTTTATGCCATTAGTACGATGGTTGTCGTGCCGCTTTTCTGTGCGCTGCCAATCAACGCTGCCGAGTATTCACAATCTCCTATCCTGGGAGTTGTGACGTTGCCGGCAGTATTTATGCTACTGTCGGTGCCCTTTGTCTTTGGTGGCATTTGCATAAGTCAAACACTGACCTACAGCAAATATCCGGTTCCAATGATTTATTGCGCAGACCTGATGGCAGCGGCATTGGGAGCATCCCTGTGCCCAATTTTGCTGCCGCTGTTAGGTGGCTTTGGTACAGTAGCGTTCGCCGGAATCCTAGGTCTTGCAGGAGCTATCGGCTACTGGCGGTGTTCGCAGCACAAAGCTATTGCCAGCCAAGTCGGGTTATCTGTATTAGTTCTACTGGCATGCGTCTTCTGCG
>SBAT01000167.1 GCA_005240105.1 Chloroflexota bacterium | reverse complement strand
TCTTAGCTCCCGATGGTGTTGTACATCGTTAAGGAAATCAGCAATTAGCTGCCCCTGGTTAACAAACGTGTACGCATTTTCCTCGTCTCCGATATGTCTATGGTCTCCTTTGCCTCTGCGATTGTCGTACCGAACAAGGCATTCTCCAGACAATGTTCCATAATGAAGTCGATACTTCAATCCATGGGGATGGTCTGTTTCTGTTGGTACTTGCCAAATTACTAACTCCATAAAAGTGCCATCTCCAAAATCTTTTTTATGGGTCAGAATGTTTATGGCCCTATGGTCACCATACCATATACCTGACATTCTCTCAAGCCCTCGCGTTGCCGTCTATTTATAAAGACGTGGAAGACTCGAAAAAGTTCAAATCAAGTGGTTAATTCCGTAGGACAAGATGTGAAAACAAACGAATGTTTGAAGCGATAGAAAATTACTTGGTCTGACGAGATTTTGGTTTCCTGCGCTTAGTTCGCTCCATGTAAAGTCGCAAGACGGCGTTCATTCGAGTCTGGTAGCCGGCACCATGACTTTTGAACCAATCAACAATGTCACGATCAAATCGCACGCCTAATGCAACTTTATTTTCAGGGATAACCCATTTTGCATCAGCCCAAAACGCTTCATCAGTCGCCGGAATGTCGGAATAGTCGATGTCGTCGTCAGTCATGTTTTTGACGCGATCCCAATCAGTTTTCGGCGACCGCGGTCCAGGAATTTGTTCGTATGTTCGCGGCAGTCCAGGAAGTGTTTTAAGTTTCTCTTTTGAAATACGCTTTCCTTTCATTTCTATTTGCCCTCCTAAGGGAAATGATCCGTCTTGCGCCATTTCGCAATGTGTATACAGCAACCAACGTTGTTGCCTCTACTGCTCCAATGGCTATGTAGCGTGTTTCCCCGTAATCTCGTCTTTCGTCCACGCTTTCGGTGATCGATCCTGCGAACAGTTCCTGGCAGTCAATGAATTGACATTTGTGCTTTAAGTAATTAGAACGACTCTTAGAGCTATCCCATTCTAACCGTCCAACCCTAGTATAGACAATTTGTATAGACACGTCAATGTCCTCGTATTCGTGCCGCCTATTCTAAATACGTAAAACGAGCCAAAAAGTTCGAGTCAAGTGGTTAAATCTCCATTTTTGACTTTGTCATTCCGACCGGGAGGGAGGAATCTGCCAATAGCTAGACAAAGTTCGTGTCAGGAACTACGGACATGTTTCGACGCGACGTCGTATCCAATAAGTTCGGAACGAAGGTCTGTTCTAAATGTATTGGATTAGTCGGGGATTGCTTCCCTGCTTGCTTCGTCTGAACAAATACTTTAGAAACACGCGGCAGATTCCTCACTATCGTTCGGAATGACAAAGCGAACTACGCCTTCAGTCAACACCCAACATTAGACCGTGCGCGAACAGCGCTAGGGTCAGGTTGTGGTGTAATCCCCACTTACATAGTTTATTTGAAATTACATAACCTATTAATCTGTTATTTATACCTACCAATTTCTTTGGTTTTTTAAAGCGATTATTTTTTAAAGCGTAAAGCAAGCACAGACGACATTTGCAGCATTTCGAGAGGGCATTGAAGCCTTTAGGACAAGTGCCGCGAATTGCTTAGTGCGACAACATCGACCAAGAGGAAAACTAATGTCCACAAATGAAAATCGAAAAACATCAGACGCGCTGAAAATTCTCCACAATCGGTACCTTAGGGGTAATCCGGAGTTGGTCAAAGCCGTCGAGTCTGAAAAGAGGAAATTGGCCTTAGCAGAGATGATCTATGGTCTGCGAGAAAAACGTGGGCTCACTCAAAAGGAGCTCGCCGACGCTGTTGAATGCACTGAAGAGCAAGTCAATTGCATTGAAGAAGCTGACTGGGAAGATGAAGAAGCCGGCGAAGTAGTGCCGTTGATCGTACGGATTAGCCAATATCTGTACGGTACATAGAGTCTAGACAATCACATCTGGGCTAATCACTTTCCGCACGGACTGCTAATCGAAACTATCTGAAATCCGTCTCTTGTCGTGGAACGTCATTCTGAGTGAAACGAAGAATCTCACGCCTTAACGGCCGAGACTCTTCGCTTTGCTCAGAGTGACAATTCCGGGCTGGCGGATTTTTCTTTGAGGAAATAACAATGACAAACCCAGAAAAAACAATTTCGATGACACCGCCGCGCGGTACGAGAGACGTGCTGCCCGGCGAAACTGAGCTATGGCAAAGACTTGAATCACTTGCTCGCACGACATTGATGTCTGCTGGCTACAAAGAAATTCGCTTGCCGATATTTGAGCAGACGGAACTCTTCAAGCGCAGCGCAGGCGAAGGTAGTGACATTGTCGGCAAGGAAATGTACACCTTTACCGACAAGAAAGGCCGCTCGCTGACTCTGCGCCCTGAAGGCACTGCTGCTGCTGCAAGGGCGTACCTGAATTCATCCATGGGAAGACTTCGCCCACCGGCGAAGCTCTTCTACATGGGGCCGTTCTTCCGCTACGAAGCAGTGCAGACTGGTCGCTACCGGCAATTCAGCCAGCTTGGCTTGGAGGCTTTCGGTAGTGCAAGTCCAATAATGGACGCGGAAGCAATTTCCGTTGCTGTTGAATTTCTCAAGCAAGCAGGACTGAGTGAGTTTGTAGTGCAGATTAATTCAATTGGTTGTTCCGATTGCCGTCCCGGCTATCGAGATCTATTGAAACAATCACTGCAAGACAAGTTGCCGACCCTGTGCGAAGACTGTCAGGATCGTTTCGAGCGCAATCCGCTGAGAATGTTGGATTGCAAAGTTGAAGCAGATCAAGAACAGTTCAAAAACGTGCCTGCACCTCTGGATAGCCTGTGTGCTGCATGTGAAAGTCAATGGCTGACTCTGACGCAAGTGTTGACGCAATTGGAAATCCCATTTGCAGTCAACAAGCGTCTGGTGCGCGGTCTCGACTATTACACACGCACCGTGTTCGAGGTTGTCTCGCAAGACAAACGTCTTGGCGCCAACTCGACAGTGGCAGCCGGCGGACGCTATGACAATCTCATCGAGAGTCTTGGCGGACCGGCAACTCCAGCTGTCGGCTGGGGATTGGGATTGGATCGTCTAATCACGTTGCTGGAACAAGAAACGACAACTAACGTTGATGTTTATGTCGTCAGCACCAAGTTGGATGTTGCATTGCAGATTGCAACAACTTTGCGTCAAGCAGGCATCTCAGCCGATCTTGATTTCCCAGCAGCTGGAATTTCAAGCCGTTCGATGACAAAGCAATTGCAGCAAGCTAACAAGCTAGGTTGTCCTTTGGTTGTGATTGTCGGCGAAGACGAACTGGCTGCTGGAGAAGTGACATTGAAAGATATGCGCTTGCGTAAGCAGGAGCAAGTGTCACCAGAAGACAATCAGTCTCGAGTGTCACTCAGAGACTTGCCGAACAAAGTCAAGGAAGTTCTTTGAAATCACACATTTGTATATTGGAGATTTAATTATGAAACTAATGTATTCAGTTCTGTTCGCATGCCAACTTGTTATGCAAGGATATCTCGTCCACGTCTACTCTACATCCACGGTCGTGGCGGTGGCTGTGTTAGCTCTCGTGCTTGCCGCAGTTCAAACTGTAGTTGCCTTGTTCGTTATCGTCTCAGCGCAGGTGAATCCACCATATAAGATGCCTGAGTCAGGTGTTGCAAAACGTGTGGGGATGTTCACTACGTCCGGACTGATCACGCTAATAGCCAATTTCGTGGTCTTAGGTGTCGCTTCTGTGATGCCATTTGGGTTGTGGACGACGCAATTCTTGTACTTGCTCGGCTCTAGTGTATTGGCTGGAAGCGCGCTGAATAGTCTCTTTGTGTCGCGTCTGTCCGAGGTGCACGGTGCCTAATTGCTGTCGATTTAAGAAGGAGTAACGATAATGAAATTTCAAGCAAAGTACATAATGGCTCGTGAGTGTGTAATTAATGCGTACCGGTACGCAATCTCGAGTGCCACTCAAGGACATGTCCAAGATAATCAAAGGAGGATTGCATGAATTCTAGTAATCAGAGGATTCATCTGTGCACACTTGATGAATACACTGTTTTGACGCAAGAAATTGCCGCTCACGAAAATGACTTGCTGGCGTTTTGTGCTGTCGGCGATGTTTTGTCAGCGGAATTTGATTTTGCAACAAGTCACTTTGGAGATGTGCCGGACAAGTTTCGACGCGTCGTTAAGAACGGTAGGCTTGGGGGCATGCTCGTCACGAAATGGGCTCAGTGTCTGTCTCCATCGAGTGAAGCTACAGTAACTATCAGGCTATTGATCGATGAGCCTACTTTCGGTGGCATGACCAACAAATGCGGAACCCTGACCGTTAACAAGTCAGACGGTTGTCTTGCGCAATCGACGACGGATTCTCCGCTAAATACGTTGATTGATTTAGACCGCGAATTGACCGTTGTGCGCGGCAGAGCATTCGGGTCTGTCTCTGTACTTGTGCACCCGATGCCCGCACACTTCGTCTTCTTTAGGCAGTCACAAGCAGATCAGCGTCTGACTTATGAAGTGCAGGAATTGTCCGGTCTGTGTTTTTATAGCGGACAGCCCAGATGGACTCCAGCAGCCACCCAGTGGGGATTGGAGAGAAGTGATGATCGGGTGAACTCCTGCTTCTTTCCGAAGGAGCAGGGATACATGCAATTCGTCGTCAGTGTCTTTGAGAAGATGCCAAATCAATCTCGAAGGCTGTTCAAGAAATTCGTGATTCAAGCTTTGGCTATGTAGGAGAAAAGTGTAAACACGACGGTAAACGCGAGGGGATGGATGACGTCTCTTCGCGTTCGTTCGAACAGAGAATTTCCAAGGAGTAAATGAGAATGAAACTTTCAAGACTTAATAAAATCAGATTGTTGAGGAGGGACTATAGACATGAAGGTAATCGATAGAGAATACACATTGGTCGCCGATTCCTGGAAAGACTTTCCGAGAATCGTCGAACTGAAAGTCGCGAAGTACGCAGAGATTATCGACATTCGTTGCACCGGCTGGCACGTTTCGGTGTTGATGCAGGAGCGATTTCCCGATGCAACTGAAAGTATCGAAAAGGTAACAAGAGAATTCCACCTCTACCGGGCGGGGGAACCATACGAAAAGCCATCACCGGACAACTTCAAACGCCTCGGCGTTGTCGGTGAAGCTACGAATAAGTGTGTAATTTACGAAAGGGTTCTGTAACAGCTATCCAGGTAAGTCTCAATCGCTTGTGCGCTTGGACCAAGCGCAACTAGAACAACCAAGCGTTGCAGTCGAAAAGGCTGCCACTGAAAGTAAATGCGGTCAAGCGCACAAGCTTGACAGAGGCGAATGTGAGGGTTCGGATGACGAGCCTTCACGTTTGCTTCTTCAGTTGTTCCACATAAGACAGCAGCGAATTGCAGTTGTTGAAACTTAGGAGTACATAAAATGAGTAATTTAGATGAACGAGTATACGCTGCGGCCACTCGCTTGGAAGCGCATTGCAAATCATTGGATTTGATGAACACCGACTACGGTAAGGCGGTACTGCGTATCAAGGTGAATGGTCTCAACGCCGATCTTTCCCAGCTCAACCTGAAACCTGGCAAGGATGCCAATTGGCAGGAAGAAGCTGTAGGACTAGCGTTGTCCGCGTTCCAGCGTGCCAAGTCTGATCGCAGGACGGATTACGAAGGCGATCGCATGGGAGACGGCAAGCAGTATGTGGAGGCGATGGAACGAGCAGTCCAATCGTTGGACTAGAAGTAGCAGAACATTTTCAGAGGATACAACAATGGTCAAGAAAAGAAGTTACGACACCAGCGCTTCAACGCCAGTAGAAGCATACGAGATCTATTTAGACACCGTCAAAGATCCAGTAGAACAACTCATCGCTCGTTGCGAGAAGGAGTTTAAAACTCAAATGAAAACAACCTATGCCACCGTTAGTGTCCCCATAGAAGACATTACCGAAGAAGGCGTAATCGACGAAGTTGCCAGAGTTTACCGGGCCAAGGGGTGGACAGTCTCCTCGACGAACAAGAAGGTGATGACCATGAAAATGTACAGCGCACCCGCGGACCGTGGATACGACTAACTTGACTCACAACAGGTAACTCTTGTCGATAGCTAGACAGAGGCGAATGTGAGGGTTCGGATGACGAGCCTTCACGTTTGCTTTGCCCATCCACCATAAACGTGATAGACGGTACTAACACAGGATCCAAATAAGGAGGTGCTGACAGATGAAATTCTCAAACATTGCAAATGTCGTTGACACTGAGCACGACAACGGACGTCTTATCGAAATCGGCGTAACCACAGTCAGCATTCCGGAAAAGAAAATTCTGAAGAGCTATTGCCTGCCGATAAAGGTAGATTTCGACATCTCCCCGGAGATAACTCAATTGACCGGTTGGACAAGAGCAAAACTCGCACGACAAGGAATTGAGAAGGAAGAAGCTATTCGATTATTGCTACATCGATACGGCTTCGCCAATAGGTTGTTGGTCACAGACATGAGTACTGAAATCAACTTCCTGGAAGAAACATTCAATTTGACCTTTAGCCCACACAGGCTGAATGTGTCAATTCTATACGCGCTGAACACCGGCAAGAGCACCAAAGAAGGACTGGAGGAAATGCTCGCTGAATACGGAATGCAATTTGAAGGCAGACCGCACAAAGGAGTAGATGACTCTAGAAATATTGCCCGGATATTCTTGCGAATCTTAGCCGACCTTCGTAAGGATGGGCTAGATAAGGAATTGTCTTTAAAAGAGTATGCGTCAGAGGAGAAACCCAAGAATGAAAGTAATTGACAGAGAATACACTGTGAGAGCCGATAGCAGGTCGAGTTGTCCGAACGTGATTACCGTGAAGATGACTAGAGGTGCACAGATAATCGAGATGGAATGCACTGGTTGCCACCTTACTTTTACTGTGCGAGAGCCTTACTCGGAGGACGGAATTGGAGAGGAAGAGCGGGAATTTCATCTGTATAAACTCGGTATAGCATATGAACCTCCATGCCCTTCTGAATTCTATCGATTGGGCAAGGCAGGCGCAGCGGACAGCAAATACATGGTCTACGAGCGATCACCAATTCCGTCGACGTAAACAGAAGTGCACCAAATGAAGTATCTAGAGAAAAGCGGAGTGAAGCAATATGGCATTTATTTATCAAAAGGCACTGGACAGAGTAAACGAACTGAGAAACGCAGACTTGGGCAAATTGAACGAGTGCAGCCAGGAACTCAAGCTTGTGCATCACGATAGAACCAGGCTCGAATACCCATCGTGTTACTTCGAGTTGATGTCTTTCCCTGATCCCAACAACGAGTCCAAGCAAGTAAATTGTGTTGTGATCATCCCTGAGCACCATGCTTCGAACTACTACGATCTCGAAGACCTGACTGAGCTCGTAGAAACTCAGTACAAAGGAAACAAGAAGAAAGAGGTCGACTTGCTGCGACAGCAAGTGAAGAAGCGAGCGAAGAAATAGCGGCTCCAGAGCTAAGACAGTTTTTACTCACACAAGGAAGTTACACAATGACAAACAACAATTCAAAGACCGATTACAGCGCGATCCTTCATACATTCGACGACGAAACTCGCGCCGACATCGACAAGGAAGTTAGAGATCTAGCCACCGCCGCCCAATACAACCCCGACGAATTGACAGCAGAGCAACGCAATGAATTGGTCAACATCGGCTGCCTGAAAGACTGGCACGAATATGATGAAGCCAGAAACAATCTGCTGGTTCGCAGTGGTGTCATGACAGCTCAAAGCAAGGCGATCTACGATCTCCTCTTCCCAAGCTTTTATTCACCTAATCCAAGAGGTCCTTTAGGACGAGCGCACCAGCGCGCTCTAGAAAAGGTATCGAACGAAACGTAGTCCTATAACAAATGTTCGGAGGAAAAATCATGAACTTTACAATTGTTGGTGTCATGTCAGTTGTGATGGTTATCGCCACATACTGGTTTTGCATCAAATGTATTAGAGACAGTTTTCGAATTGAGAAATGGCTCAAGCAGTCGGATGAAGCAGACGACGTTGCTCCAGGCGGCAATTCTCGCCTTTTGTTTGACGCCGCCATGGATATTGCACTGGGTGCTTATCGCAGGGATGTACGAATCTCGATTGCACTTGGATTTGCCTGGACACTTGCATGTCTGGTCTCAGCAATACGCAACGATACGGATTGGACGATTCTTGTCTGTGCAGGACTGGTTCTGCCAATCGTCGTATTCAGTCATAAGGTTGGTTGTAGCGCCTGTATAGCCTATTGCAACACGAAATGGAAATTCCAAAAGCAGTTGGCAGAGGAAGGAGTTTTTCTACCTCCTGGAATTTAAGAGAGTCTTGATAGGCGGGGGCTTCGTCTCCTGCCTTGTCTGTCATCAGTCTGCGCGTGTGCCAATGAAGATAACCACAATCTCAAAAAGGAGACACTTATGAAAAAGATAGCTAATTTGACTAAGCGAAAACTCATTCGCTTGCTGAAACGAAGATGCCCCGAATCTCTGAACGAATTTACCAATTGGGCAATTAAATCAGACTATGAGAAACTAAAACGTAATAACCGTTTCAAAATGGAAGTGTTTGAAACAGAGACTGCCGATGGTGTCAATGACGTTTACGATTTCATTGTCAGCAAGGCCGGTCATACAAACTTTACGCGATGCCTTGCGTAGCTCAACGGTGTCTGTAACGCCAGTATTTGTTACGCCCAACAGATTTTATGTTGGCATACCATTTCTCATAATCGTCAATTCTCGAAAACAGGAAGAGAAAAAGGAGTCGGCCCAACTACAGACATTCGATTTATTCGATAACCCGCCTGAGGAATACCGCCTAATTCTGGAAGCGCTTCAAGGTACAACGATACCGCTGCCTGACGGCACAGACAAAAGTGATGAATCAGAAAAGCAGTAAATGACAGATCGAACCTCAGCCCAATCTCAAATCAGTGTGTGCGTGGTGTTGTTTCATGGGCTGAGGTGTTACCTGTCCACTATTGCTGTGTGCGATTAACGCAAATAGCATCAATCAATATGGAGAAAACATTATGTCTAATAACAACGTAAGAATAACTGGGGTCGCAGGACTGGTCCTGACCAATTGTGCTATTGTCTTTGGCAGGTATTTCATTGCCACCAAAGCACCGGATTACGTGGCGGCTTTTCATGGCGTCACTCCTGAAATCGTCATTGCGGGCGTCTTCAACTGGCTATTGTGCCATTTGGCACTATCCAATGGCGGATATAACTTGTTTCGAATTGAGGTAATGGTGGTCTCCTTTACGCTGGCGGCGCTCATCACAGGCATGGACGTAGCCATCGTGCACAACTTTCTGTTGTGAACGCGAACTACTTCGTCGCGTCCACACCAAAGTGTCACCTTGCAGCACCGCCTGGCGCATCTGTGACTCCCAGCTGAGGGTGACGTTTAAGCACGACAAAACTGAATAAGCATGGAGAAGAGTAGAAGTGAGGAGATGGACGACACCTCCTCACATTTGCTTTTTGAGATGTATTGAAAGTCCAGCTCTGGAGGAACTCTAACCTGGCGCAGGATCAGGGCGCAATTTTGAAATTGCGAGTATGCCGCGGTTTATACACGCTGAAGTCACGCTTGTCTGTGGTTAATACCGTGTCAATATCGAGACGCTCAGCAACGGCAACAAGCGCGGCATCAGCAAAGTCCATTGGTAAGTCTTCGTACTTGCGCATCAGATCGAAGCTTCTGGAAATGTCGCTGGACTGCAGTGAAACAATTTCCAGAGGCATCGTCTGTATAAGTCGCTCCAATTCACTAATGCTGCGCATGTCGCCAAGAATGAAACATGCCTCGCTTAGGCAGGACTCAATGCTGAAGTACCTGGTGTTTTTAGTGTGTTGTCGAAATGCGTCCATGCATGGCCGATGGAACTTGTCCTTACGACTAATCATGCCGACGAAAAAACCCGTATCAGCGATTAGACTTGGAAAGCCGCTCATGAATTAGCCGCCTTTGCTTCTCTTTGTTGTAGGACAGATCCGTCTCTCCGAGATCAACAGGTTTAAAACCACTAGCCATCAGCCGCTCGTAGGGGGTTTGTCCCTCCGAGTCCAATAATTGACGGCAATATGTTTGCACGGCCTTGCGCACTATTTCCGAGCGTGACTTGCCCGTGCGACTGGCCGCCAGTTGAAGCAGGCGTTCTTCGTTAGTAGTCAATCTAAAGGAGCTAACCATAGGTGCCTGGATGTATTAACTAGAAGTATTACATACCCAATATACCACGATCAACAAGAGGGGGCAATTGAAACATAGCCGATTGGCTGGTACGACGTGGCGACGAGTTGCTCAAGGCGATGCCGGCGTTCAGGTTCGTAGCGGCAACCGGTGAAAGCACGACTGCAGGAAAGGCAATATTCTTGCAGTGCTATTTCAACAACAAATAAACACATGGACTAAGATGACGATTAAGAGTGGCAGTGTCGGCTGCTCTTTTTTTTCGACAAATTATACTAGCCTATGTAGCAGTCACCCTTTGACAAGCAAGTGTATGAGGAGTATAATGCCTTCAAATAAGTGCATCGAATGAAGGCATAAAATGAAGCAGATTACGATAAGAAATGTCCCGGATGAGCTGGCTTCTGCGCTTCAGAAGGAGAAAGTCCGTCGTGGCAGGTCGCTTAACCAGACGGCGCTAGATCTTCTTAAGCAGTCCTTGGGCGTTGGCTCGAGACGCTACAACAATGAATTGGGAAGATTAGCCGGTACGTGGACTAACAAAGACCTGGAGAAATTTGAAAAGGACACGGAGATTTTTGAACGTGTTGATGCTGAGTTGTGGAAATGAGAAGACTCTGTCTTGATACATCGGCATACACTCATTTCAAGGTCGGTCAGCCCCAGGTAGTGGAGATGATTTCCGAGGCGCGATTTGTCGGTATTCCCGCTATTGTCCTCGGCGAGTTGCGAGCTGGTTTTCGGCTTGGGAAAAAGTACGAGCAAAATGAAGCTGCGCTGTGCGAGTTTTTGGACAGTCCTGTTGTCGAAATCCTTGATGTCGATGATGATGCGTCTGCTTGTTATGCCGAGATCTTTGCTGAGCTGCGTCGTAAGGGTATGCCTATCCCGACCAATGATTTGTGGATTGCGGCAGTGGCGATGCGCGAGGGTGCTACGGTTCTTACTTTCGATGAGCATTTTGATCGAATTCAGCAGATCGCCAAGATTCGGCTGTCTGTCTAGTTTGCAAATCGGGTGGGCTAACTCCTGACAGCTGCCAATATGAGAGTTTTACAAGCAGTTTAGCGGGCTAACTGTTTTCAATAAGCGGTATGATTTAGGCAGGCTAAAGCCTATTGAGCCCACCGACTACGGGGGTCAGTAAGGCATATGTCGCCCGAGAGCTAAACAAGGAGACGGAAACGTGACGATGACCATGACGACTAAAGAAGTTATGCCCTACGGTGAATTCCTGACAGAAGAGCATCACGCAATCCGCGAAATGATCCGTGATTTCGCCACCAAGGAAATTGCCCCGCAGGCAGCTGCTGCTGATCGCGAAGCACGTTTTAACGTCGAGGCATTCAAGAAATTAGGCAAGCTGGATTTACTCGGACTGCCAATTTCCGCTGAGTATGGCGGTGCAGGTTCTGATTACAGAAGCTACGTCATTGCAGTTGAAGAAATTGGTCGCGCTTGTGGTTCGACAGGATTGAGCTATGCTGCTCATGTTTCATTGGGCACAAATCCAATCTACAAATTTGGTACCGAAGAACAGAAGAAGAAGTATCTGCCTAAGTTGACGTCCGGTGAATACATCGGATGCTGGGCTTTGACAGAACCAGGTACTGGCTCTGACGCTGCTGCTCAAAAGACAACAGCCAAGCTTGATGGTGATCACTGGGTACTGAATGGTACGAAACAGTTCATCACCAACGCTACCCACGCAGATGTTGCCATCATCATGGCGATGACTGATCCTGCTGCTGGTAAGAAAGGCATTTCTGCTTTCATCGTAGAAAAGGGCACTCCAGGATTTTACGTAAGTAAAGTCGAGAAGAAGTTGGGTATGCGTGGTTCACCGACAGCCAGCTTGACCATGGAAGATTGCCGCATTCCGAAAGACAACATCATTGGCAAACCGGGCGAAGGCTACAAGCAGGCTTTGGCGACTCTGGAAGGCGGACGTCTTTCCATCGGTGCGTTGGCACTAGGAATTGCGCAAGCAGCGCTTGACGCAGCGATGATTTATGCCAAGCAGCGTGAAGCATTTGGTAACCCGATTGGTAACTTCCAGTTTATCCAGGGCTATCTTGCCGACATGAGCACGCAAATACAGGCTGCAAGATTGCTTCTGTATCATGCTGCCTGGATGAAAGATCACGGACAG
>SBAT01000435.1 GCA_005240105.1 Chloroflexota bacterium | reverse complement strand
GCTTACTACTTTATTTGACGGCAAGCAAACAAGCGCAACTCCTGTGTAGACAACATGTTCTCTGCCCGAAAGTTTGGAGAGCATTTGCCGGGCATGTGCTTCATTGTCCGGCTTGCCCAGAATTTCCTCGTCGATGACGACAATGGTATCGGCGCCAAGTACTACGTATGAATCGTCTTTGGTCACGTTTGCTAGATTCTCAGCAACAAAACGCGCCTTTCGTTCTGCCAGCTCTAAAACTGTTTCACGTGGATGAGCGCCATCGTGGATGCTTTCATCGACATTGCTGGCTATTACCTGGAAGTCCAGCTTCAGTCCGCGCAGGAGGTCTAAGCGTCTGGGAGAAGCAGAGGCGAGAACGAGTTGCGGCATTTTTATGGCCCTTTAGTCTGCCGGCAACTGAAAGATTTGGATTCTGTTGTTGCCACGGTCAGCCACGTACATGATGTGTTTCTCAGGATCAATAGCCAAACTGCTTGGGCCTAGAAAGTGTCCCGGTTCGCGTCCTGATCCACCAAAAGAATACAGGAAGCGCCCATCAGATGCAAAGACTTGAATGCGGTGGTTAAGAGAATCGCAAACATATATTTTGCCTTCTCGATCGAGCGCTACGTCCCTGGGAACGTTAAATTCTCCAGGACCATTGCCTTTGCTGCCCAAAGTCATTAAAGGATGTCCGTCATTAGTAAATACGGATACTCGCGATAGCGCGTAATCGACCACGAACAGGTTATTCTTCTTGTCTATGGTTAATCCTGCCGGATATTGCATTTGTCCGGCTCCGCCGCCGCGATTGCCTATACTGCGCATCCAGGTGCCCATGTTAGCGTTGAGTACCTGCACAGCGCCATTATCAACATCGCAGACATATATGCACCCCTTCATGTCACAGGCGATTCCTTGCAGTCCCCCATCTTTGCCGGGCTGATTGCGGATGTCTTTGATGAAAAACCCTTGACGATCATAAAGACGAATGTAATGGTCGCTTGAATCCGTGGTGTAAATGATTCCGCTGTCGTCAATGCACAGGTATGCGGGACTGCTAAATAGTCCACCAGTTGTCGAAGGGGCAGACTTCTTGCTTGTGGTTTCCGGGCGGCTTTTTAGATTGAAAAGCCATTTGCCATTCTTGGAGAAAACCTGCACACGCCTGGCCAAAACATCACCGGCAATAATGTGATTTGCCGAAGTCGTGATACCACTTAATTCAAGAAATTCTCCGGCTTCCTCGCCGCGAATGCCGAAAGTGGATATTAGGTTGATTCTTTGTTCCGGACGGGTGTTTTCCTTAATTACAGCAGCGTCCGAAGGTGAAGGAACATTCGGCACGGAGACCATAGCCGCCAGTTTTGCTCCCTGTAGTGCCGAGATGAGATCGCTTCTAAACTCTTCTATTGAATCGCACCGCTGGTGAACCTCCCTTTGAAGAGCGCGCATGATTGTTGTTTGTGTCGCTTTGCTGAAAGTATCGCCGGAAAGAGGTCTGGTTTCAGCGGACAGCAATGCTTGCCAGGTCAGCTGTGCAGGATTGATATTAAACGGTAAAAAGCCTGTTAATGCTTCGTATATTACAACGGCTAAAGAAAAGACATCACTTGCCTGACTGACTGCCTCATCCGTTAACTCTTCAGGGGAGCTGTATGGACTGGGTGGGTAAAACGACTCCTCAGCGGCCGTTAGACTACCCGAATAAAATGGTCTTGGTGTAAAAGCAAAATCCGCTAGTTTGATAACGCCGTCGGTATCAACAAAAATGTTTTCCGGCTTAATATCGAGGTGCAGGTAGTTGCTTTTATGCGCCGCGGTAAGCGTGTTGGATAATGACTCAATAAGAGAAATTACCGAATCTGTTCGTAAGCGACCGCCTTTGCCGAGCATGTAGCGGCGCAGGTTCTGTCCCTGGACAAACTGCATAATGCTGCTCTTTTTTTCAGCGTAAAAGCCAAGCGTGGAAACTATGTTATCGTGTTGCAGCTGGCTCGACTTGTCTGTCCTTTGCTCAAAGTGATGAGCAACTAGGGCCTGCAAATCTTCCGGCAGGTTTTCTATAGTCAGATATTTCAAGGCGAATTGGTTTTTGCCGGACTCGTCTTTGGCTAGAAATACTTTTGAATAAGGGCCTGTGCCCAGTTGGCGCACATGGGTTAAGGTAGGCAGTGAACTATACATCTTGTTGACTTAACTCAAAAAACAGCTCAGTGCGTCCTATCTTAATTGCATCTCCGGGCGCAATTTGCTTGCGCTCTTCCAGAGCCTTGCCGTTCAATGTAGTGCCGTTAGTAGAGCCAAGATCCTCTACCCACCAGGCGCCACGCATGTGCAAAACCCAGGCGTGGTGACGCGAGACATAGGTATCACCAGGCAAAGTTAGATCATTGCCTTCGTCTCGCCCAATTTTTAAAACGGATCTTTCAAGGACAAAGCTTTGTCCGGTAGCTTTATTTACCAGCTGCGCGCCGCCTAAGGGGATCGGTTTTTGGTTTTTGTTGCCCTGGCTGCTCATCTTTGTGCCCTTGTACTTGGTGGCACTACTTGTTGCTGGAGTTCTTATCCAAATATTGAATAGCGACCACAGTGACATTGTCCGGAGCGCCGCCGTCTAGTGTTAGTTTTACTAGTTGATCACAAACATCTTGTGGATCAACATCTTTGTCTATTACGGCAGAAATTTGTTCATCTCGTAAAACGGTCGATAGACCATCTGTGCAAAGTACTATCCAATCGGATGGATGTAAATCTACAGGGGTCTGGTCAACTTCTACTTCCGGTTCGTGACCAAGGCACCGTGTGATTAGATTTTTGTAAGGATTGATGCGGGCCTGCTCTTCAGTCAATCGGCCGGCGCGCACCATTTCCTGCACTACCGAGTGGTCGGTAGTTAAAAGCTTTGGCTGCCCATCGCGTAAAAGATAAGCGCGAGAATCGCCCACGTGGGCGATTTGCAGGTGATCGTCTGTCGATTGCACTCCGACTACAACTGTTGTGCCCATACCGTGTACCGAAGCGTCTTTCTTGCCTGCCTGGAATACGGCGTGATTGGCGCGGGCGACAGCTTCTTCCAGCCAGTTGGTGATTACCTGGCGGTCGCTCTCTGGAGGAGGCTTTTCATTCCAAAGCTCCTGGATAGCTTCCACGGCCAATTGCGAGGCTCTGGCGCCGCCTACGGCGCCACCCATACCGTCGGCAACAACGAATACCCTGGTATCAGGGCTGACATAGTAGTTGTCTTCGTTGCGTTCACGCTGGCAACCAGCATTGGTAATAGCGGCAGCTCGCCATTTCAACATTTCGGCTTGTTCACTCCCGAATCCCGAGTCTTGCCTCTGTCAAAGCAGGAAGGGCAATTGACTCCCGCCAAATAATTATTGCCCACCTAGGCTAACTTCCAATCAAAAACTTCCATTTGCTGGACATTTCTTAAATTTATTTGCAAAGAGATAGTCTCATCTGAGGCTCAATTCCTAGCTGGGCTCAATAAATCCAGTAGCCAGGACTGTAATGAGGGTTGTAAAGCTCGGCGGAAATTGAAATTGGGCTTCAGGTTGCGAATAATACCTTCGAGCGAAGTAATTGTTTTTATCAGATACGTCAGATTGGGCGGCAGGTAAAAAGCATGCCCTTCGATTAGCTTGTCCAATTGCTTTTCAATTGCCTGCCAGTCTATATCTGTTAGCTCGCCGCCTGAGAAATAGGCAAGTATGCTGTCAAAGATGCCCTTCAGTTCCGTGTCCATCATGCTTTGTCTGGCTATGCCAAGCTTGTATAAACCTTGGTACAGGCTGTAACTGTCTTTCTTGGCCAGTGCAGTCAAGCACATTTGTAAGGACTCCTTATCGGTCTTTGTAATTTCACTCATCATGCCAAAGTCATAAACGATAAGTTCACCCTCTGGTCCAGCTGCTAAATTGCCGGCGTGGGGATCAGCATGGAAAAAACCTGTCTTGAGAATTTGTCCAGCGTAAAACTTGACCAATATATTGGCTAACTTGTTTGTATCAAGACCTGATTGCGTAATGTCGGATACAGCGCTTATTTTTATGCCCGGAACGAACTCCAGAGTTAGGACGCGTTTGCTTGTGTATTTCCAATGGATGCGCGGGATGACAATATCTGTTTCCAAACGGAAATCTTGGCGCATGCGATCAGCATTGCGTCCTTCTTCCAAGTAATTCATTTCCGCAAATACGTGCCTGCCGAACTCGTCGGCAATGCCATGCCAAAACTCGAACTTTCCCTTCTTGCCCAGGCAGGCAAAGAAATTGGCTAACAAGCGCATGTAGCCGAGATCGCGGTAAAAGTGAAAAGCCAGGTCCTGTCTCTGTACCTTAACGGCGACAGCGGTGCCATTCAAAAGCTCAGCTCGATGTACTTGCCCAATGCTGGCCGCGGCAATTGGTTGTTGGTCAAAACTTTTGAAGAGTGTTTCCGGTGTTAAACCTAGTTCCGCTTCGATAACTGCTTTTACATCTTCATATGGCATTGGTGGAAGGCTGTCTTCCAATAGTGCCAATTCATTTCCTAGTGTGCCCGGCAGTATGTCCTTGCGGCAGGAGACAAATTGCCCTAGCTTTACGAAGGACGGGCCCAGCTCAATTAATAGTTGCCTTACTCGTTTAGCCTTGGCGCCCTCGTCAGCACTGGCTACTTTATCGGTCATTGTCAAAATAAAGAAACGAAAGATAACCGACAGCAATTGGTAGCTGCGTTTTTTGAAGATAAACAGCCGAACTGCTTGATCTGCTCTTAGCGGATCGTATTTAGTAAACGCTGTACTTTTAATCCCTGAGCTAGTCTTATGACTGGCGGGAATTATCTTTTGGGCAGTCTTTTGTGTAGTCTCGGGACTAGACTGCTGCTCGCATTGACTTGAGGTCTGCAATTTCAGCGCGCAGAGTGGCTATCTCTGCTCTAAGCTCGTTGATTTCCGTTGAGTCGCCCAAGGCGCCTAATGAAAAATCGGCAACTTGTCTGCGTACTCTTTCCCGGAATTGACTTTCCAAAACTTCTGAACGATGCCAAATTTGTTGACCAAGCTCATAGGCATATTCTTGAGCAACATCGCGTGAGTGCTTTACGTGCTCGCTGCCATAAGACTTGTATTCAGTAGCTCTGGAAGTGACGGCATCGAGGCAATCTTCCAGTCGTTCACGACCGACCTCAACAGCTGCCTTGGCGATAAAAAATAGTTTGATCAGTGGCTTGAACACCAGTCTATCCTCCATCACTTTTACCTCTTTTTGATTACGTGAAAACTTTGCTTCTTGCCTAAATAAGAAAGTTGGCAAGACAAAAACTTAGGCAAATTATACACTAGGAAGTAGGCATAAGCTGGTTAAATAGGGCAGTCTATGTGCCTTTTTGTAAAGGGCAGCAAGACCCAGTGAAAGGCGGCGCATGTCAAGCCGTATTGAGAGGATAATTTTGTGCAGGTAACAAAGAGGCAGTCAGCTTCAGAGACATCAAACCCGGGCAGTCGCGAAAGCGTAGCGTTATTGTCAGCCCCTCTGTACATGGGTGGAAAGCATCGGGGAGCCAGTCTTGGACCTGCAGCGTTGAAAGTAGCCGGTCTTGTCGAGCGTATATCTGACCTTGGTTATGAAATTAGTCGACAAGTCGATATATCCATTCCTGAAAGTGTTTGTTGGTGGGAGAAGGGTGGTGCAGCGCGCTGCGTTCCTGAGATAGGGCAAGTTTCACTAGCACTGGCTGATGAAGTCTCGGCCAGTCTAGAAACTGGCGCAATTGCTATTGCCTTAGGCGGAGACCACAGCCTTGCAGTTGGCTCGATTGCCGGTGCCGCACGCTATTATCGTGACAAGAAGAAATCATTTGGACTTATTTGGTTTGATGCGCATGGTGATATCAATACGCCGGAAACATCGCCTAGCGGTAATGTGCATGGCATGGGCTTGGCCGTCAGCCTTGGGCGTGGTGACAAAAGACTGGTTGATTTACTTGGCTTTTCACCAAAACTTGATCCATCTAAAACCGTCCTTGTAGGAATTCGCGATCTCGATCCCGGCGAGCGCAAAATTATCGCTGAAGTCGGAATAAAAGCCTTTACGATGAGTGATATCGACAGGCATGGTATGGAAAACGTCATGGAGCGTGCCTTGCAAATTGCCGGCAAAGATGTCGCTGGTCTGCATGTGTCATTAGATATCGACGTCCTCGATCCTGATGTTGCCCCTGGTGTAAGCACTCCAGCTGTCGGCGGCGTCAACTTCCGCGAAATGCGCCTGGCTCTGGAGATGCTCTATATCTCGAAACTCGTGAGATCGATAGATGTCGTTGAGCTAAACCCGGCCCTCGATGACCGGAGCAAGTCGGCTCATGTCACGGTGGAACTTCTTGAGCACTGTCTAGGAAAGACTTTGTTGTAGGACTGATGTCCTTTGTCATCTCGACCGAGCTGAAGGCGAGTGGAGAGATCTGCTGGTTCGATTCGATATGGCACGCGATTACCTGGCACTGTGTATACACGTCGCAGATTTCTCGACTTCGTTGCTGCGCAACTCCGCTCGAAATGACAAAACGGGGTCAGTTTTCAAGTTGATTGTAAACACAAGGCTAGACAAGCGCTTGCTTGGATACTATACTTACGTATGGATCTAAATAGATCGCATAAGTCTAGTTAGGAAAGGGTCATGCATACAACTGAACAGTTACCCCCTCGCCAAGGCGAGGTTTTAAAATTAATTACTACGTTGACCGAACAGCAAGGATATCCACCCACGTTGGCTGAGCTTGCTCAGGCGCTGGGCTTGAAGAACCGTATGACCGTGCACCAGCATGTAGCAGCTCTGAAGAAAAAGGGGCTTGTGCAATGGGAGCCAGGGCTCAATCGTTCTTTGAGAGTAATTGGAGGACATCCCTCTGAGCCAATTTCCATTAACAGCAAGCGGCAAGCAAAAGCTGGTTCTGTTACGCCAATCTCAAAGGGACTGCCGATGGCCGGCACAATTGCTGCCGGTAATCCAATAGATGCACTAGAAACTGATGAGTATTTAGAAGTAGAGAGCCGTTATGCCGGTACGGGTTGCTTTGCCTTGAAAGTTAAAGGCGAGTCGATGATTGAAGAAGGCATCTTTGATGGCGACTTTGTCATTGTGAAGCCGAACCCTTCGCCGACAAATGGTGAAATTGTTGTCGCAGTTCTTGATGATGACACGGCTACATTGAAACGTTTCTATAAAGAAAAGGGTCGCTATCGGTTGCAACCGGCTAACAAGGATATGGAACCTATTTACGTTCCCAGCAGTGAAGACATCAACATCAAAGGAGTAGTTGTAGGGCTCTTCCGTAAGATGTCCTAGCTTCTAGGCATTAGCTAATTTGTCTTTTGGCAATTGCCTCTTTCAAGGCTTGTGGCATTGATGTGGACAAGTCAACTTCTATTGTCTTTTCTTTTTCGTAACTGACGACACCTGGTGGTCCGAGTTTTTTGACATGCCGGATTTGAGTATAAGTAACTCGGGCAATACCGGATGTCTTTGCTCTGGAAAAATAGGCAGCGGCGAAGGCTGCTTCTTTGAGTGTGTTTGCTGGTGGATCTTGTTTGCTCGATGGCAAACGAATGAGTACGTGACTGCCTGGAACACCCAATACGTGTAGCCAGATTTCGTGTGGTTTGGCATTGGACAATAAAAGTTCGTTTTCTTTGCGGTTGCGTCCAACAAGTATTGTTAGCCCATCTGATGAGCCAAACATAATTGGTTTGCCGCCGCCAGAGTCTTTGTTTAGTATCTTTGCCTGCGTCATATCGCGACCTGAATAACGGATCTTCACTTGAGCCAGATCCTCCAGCGATGTGGAGACTTCCAAGTCCGTCAGACAGTCCTTTAAAATTGCAATTCTTTGACTTGTCTGGTCAATGTGCTTTTGGGCTGCCTCAAAGCGAGACTTGTTTTTTGAGAAAAGGCGATAATTTGCTTGTGCATTTTGGCTAGGCGACAAATTTGGATCAAGGGCAATTGTTAGTTGCTCCCCTGCTTCGGAATAAAAGTTATCCACGATGATTTCATCTGCCCCAGGCTTCATGTTGGCGATATTCGCCAGTAGCAGATCGCCGTATTGTTTGTATTTTTCAAAATCGCAAGCAGACTCCTTCTGTTCAACTGATACAGCCAGCCTGGAGGAAAGCCTTTTTTCTTCACTTTTAATCGTGGACTTCAGCTCTTCACGTATGTGATTTAAGTGAACTCTATCTTCTAATTGATGGTAATAAGAAGCTACAAGCAGGTTGACGCTGTCGAATTCCTGCCATTCAGCCAATTCGCCATTTTTTGCCCAGCCAAATAGGGTGTATCTCGTCAAATCCAGTTTCATAGCCGGAATCAGGTTTTGAAGTTTTTGAATTTGATCTAGCTTTTTCCAAAGGTTAGCTGTGATTTCTTTCTCGTTTGCCGAAAGATCAAGACTTTCAGCAAGTTCTTCGGCAAGGGGACGACCGAGACCGGAGAACTTGCTCAGCAAAAAATCTTCACCACTTAATTCAGTTGGCAGAGAAGATTCAAGAATGTTCTTAACCTCTGTCGAATCAACGGTGAAAATATTTGGCTTTGTCTGACTGGGTGGACGTACATAGCGCAAACCTGAAGCAATCTCTCTCTTGGAAGACATTTCGGCAGTGACATTGTGCGAAGCAACAATTATTCTCTCTGATTCTTTGTCCCAGAAGACGAGGTTGCTGTGTTTGGCCATCACCTCGACTGTCAGCACTTTGAGTGATCTTGTGCCCAGCTCATCGACAGCTGAAAATGTCAATTCGACTATTCGTTCGCCAACAACTGCAGAAATGGAGACAAGTTGAGCGCTTACGAGGTGTTTGCGTAAGGCAAGACCAAAAGCAGATTGACTCTTCAGCTTAGAAGTTTTGGCTTTGTCTAAAAGGCATATTCTGCCCATTGCTGAATTGGCTGATAAAAGCAGATGGTAAAGTCCTCCTGGTTGACGAAAGGTTAAGCACAGTTCGTCGCGTGCCGTCTGCTGGCTTTTATCCAGCCTGGCTTTCGTCAAAAGAGGGGTTATCTCGTGAACAACAGCTTTTAGTGTTAGAGCATCAAAGGCTTGCATGATTTGATCTCTCAGCCACTCTCGGGTTTAATGGTAGGACTTGCTCAAATAGTAACAGGACTTCCATGGCAGATTTCCAAGGCAAGATAGTTGTAATTACCGGTCCCTCGGGCGTTGGTAAGGGTACTGTCGTGCAGCGCCTAATTTCCGATGTGCCCAGGGTTGTGAAGTCTGTCTCTGTCACCACAAGAGAAAAGCGTGCTGGCGAAAAGGATGGAGTGGACTATTTCTTTGTTGACAAGGCGAAATTTGACGAGCTAATTAAGCAAGATGCATTTCTGGAATGGGCGGAATTTGCCGGGTCCTTTTACGGAACGCCTCAGACATGGGTCGATGAGAAGGTAACGCAAGGTTACGACGTCTTATTGGAGATAGAAGTGCAAGGAGCGATGCAGGTGCGCAAACGCTGCCCGTCGGCTTTACTCATATTCTTGTTACCACCCTCTTTTGAGGCTCTGGAAGCCCGTTTGAGAGGAAGAGCAACTGAAACTCCAGAGAAAATCGCTCTTCGATTGTCCAAGGCTAATGACGAAATGAAGCAGAAACACCTCTTCCACCATGAAGTTGTTAATGACAATTTAGAAGACGCTGTTAGCAAACTTATAGGCATTGTGCAGTCAGAACGTAGTAAGATAGTGGATTCCCACAGTTTAGGCTGAAAATGAACACAACGAGAATTTTAGATCGGCTTCTGGATAAGCACGAGAATCGCTATGAGCTAGTGCTCAAGGTTGCTCAACGCGCCAAGCAAATCAAGAATGAGACACGCGAGCAGCAGAAGGTAACCAATGCGGTTATCCAAGCCCTGCAGATGGTTGCAGCTGAGGGCGACGGCACAATCCTCATATCGCCCAGCGGAAGCATCTATCGTCCTTATTAATTGAAGCGCAGCAAGGGTTGCGAGGAGCAATCCGCTGCGAAGCGCACTGGTTGAGCCGGAAGGCGAGCGAAGGTTGAGCGTTAGCGAAACCGGAGCATATGAAAAATTTCGTAGAAACCTCACTGAAAGCGGGCTTAATTCGATTTAAGCCCGCTTTCACGCTTGCTATGAGGTTTTCTTAACTGTAGACTTCTGCCAAAGCAGGCTGCAAGCCTTCAATCAAGGTAACTAATGGACTTTTGGACTATCATCCTCATCATTACCGCAATCACAGGTCTTCTAGGATTCTGGAGGTTGCCATTCTGGAATGGCATGCTCTTATACTGTGATTGGAAGGACGGCAACGACATTGACTGGGGCGTGGAAATGTTCTCTATGCTCGTTGGTCCCTTTGCCTATTTGTTTGCCATTTTTGAAATTATCTTGATTTTCGGTGTTAAATAAAAATCTATTTCGTGATTCGGCATCCTATAGAACTGCGGCTGGAAGGATGGCGCTTACCTGAGCTGGGGCGCTGAAAAGTTTTCCACCATCGCGGTACCGTTGTCCCACATTTTCGCTATATTTGAAATAATCTTGATTTTCGGCGCCAACTAAAAACCGCTCCAGTCCTTCTTTTCCCTCGGTTTGCAAAGCAAGTTCGGAAAGTACTTCCAGTGCTTCCGGAGCGGACGCGATTTGAGTAAGTCTGTTACGGAAGGCCGCACTCTTGTGGATGCCCTTCGTGTAATTGATCATGTGCTTGCGTGATTCATTGGTACCAACTCGCTCGCCTTTGTAGGCAATCAGGTTAATGCAATGCAAGTAAGCTGTAATCAGCTTTTCAATATCATTGGGTGGATCATCAAGAATGCCTGTATCAATGAATTTGGTGATGCGCGGAATAAGCCAGGGATTACCAAGGCTGCCACGAGCGACAGCCACTCCATCGGCACCGGTTATCTCCAGCAAGCGTGCTGCATCATTTGGATCAAATACATCGCCATTGCCGAAAACAGGGATGGATAGCGCCTTTTTAACTTCACCAATTGCATGCCAGTCGGCTTGACCGGAATAAAACTGTGAGCGTGTTCTGCCATGCACGGTGACTGCATCGCCGCCTGATTCTTCAACCATGCGCCCAAATTCAACAGCATTACGGGAATTGTCGTCCCAGCCAAGGCGAAATTTTACACTCAGCGGAATGCTTATTGCTTGCCTAACTTCTCTGATGATATCGCGAGCAAGATCAGGCTCTTTCATCAGCGCGCAGCCGTCCTTGCCTTTGGTTATCTTTGGCACCGGACAGCCCATATTTATGTCCACAAAGTCTGCGCCCTTAGCTTGTGCGCGGTGGGCAGCTTCAGCCATTACGTCCGGCTCGTGTCCAAATATCTGGATGCCTATTGGGTGCTCGCCAGCATCTAAGTCCATGAGCCGGGTGTCCTTCTGGTGCATAAGCGCCCGGCTGGAGACCATTTCAGTGGACATCAGGCAATTGGGGTCTACTCGCCTTACTATTGCCCGATAGACAATGTCCGTGACGCCAGCCATAGGCGGCACGTAGACTCTGCTATTGAGAGTTAGCGATCCAATCTTTATTGCCATAAGAGTCTAGTCTTACATTATTAGCGCCGAAAGGCAAATGAGAACTCAGTCCTTTAGCTGCCAACCGCCAGTGTTACGGGCTTTCTAAAGATAAGGTCCTCACTCTTGCCGTCGCTGTCGATATCAATTTTGTCCCCGTCGGCAAATTCTCCTTCTAGCAGTTTCAATGCCAGAGGATTTTCGATTTCCTTTTGAATTAGGCGCTTCAGCGGACGGGCGCCAAATACCGGGTCGTAACCGGTGCGTGCCAGCCAGTCCTTAGCCGCCTCGCTGGCATGCAGTTCGATCTTTCTATCTGCCAGGCGCTTGTTCAGGATGTGCAATTGCAAATCAACAATTTTCTTCAATTGCTCGGCAGTGAGCGCGTGGAAGACGACAGTCTCATCGATACGGTTGAGGAATTCCGGACGGAAATGTTCGCGCAGTGCCTCAATGACACGCTCTTTCATTTGATCGTAGTGGTCTTGTCCATCGACGGCTGACTTAACCTGGTAGTCCAGAATGTACTGGCTGCCTATGTTTGAGGTCATGATGATGATTGTGTTTTTAAAGGAAACCTGACGTCCTTTTGAGTCAGTCAAATGTCCTTCGTCAAGTACTTGTAGAAGTACGTTAAATACATCCGGATGTGCTTTTTCAATTTCATCGAACAAGACGCAAGTATAAGCACGTCTGCGCACGGCTTCTGTCAGTTGACCACCTTCATCAAAACCAATGTATCCAGGTGGCGCGCCAATCAAGCGGGCAACCGTATGCCTTTCTTGATATTCGGACATGTCGATACGTACAATTGCTTGTTCGTCATCAAAAAGAAACTCAGCAAGCGCCTTGGCTAGTTCTGTTTTTCCAACACCTGTTGGACCTAAGAAAAGGAAACTGCCAATTGGGCGTTTGGGATCTTGTAATCCTGCACGTGCGCGGCGTACGGCGTTGGCGACAACCGATATTGCTTCTTCTTGTCCGATGACCCGTCTGTGCAGGTGCTCTTCTAGCTTCAGCAGCTTTTGTATTTCACCTTCCAAAAGTTTTGTAACCGGAATGCCCGTCCATTTCGAGACAATTTCAGCAATGTCGTCTTCAGTTACTTCTTGCGAGAGAAGTCTTGGACCTTTCTTCTGATTGAAGACTTCTTCTTCTGACTTTAGCTTCTTTTCCAGCTCGGCAAGTTTGCCGTATTTTAGCTCAGCGGCTTTGGCCAAGTCTGTCACGCGCTCGGCTTGCTCAATTTGAATTTGAGTGGATTCGATATCGGCCTTAATGGCTTGAATGCGTTGTAGTGCTTCCTTTTCTGATTGCCAGCGCGCTCTTAAAACTTCCATCGTCTCTTGCATTTCGGCAAGTTCTCTTTCCAGTTTTTCCAAGCGCTCTTTTGATTGAGCATCCTTTTCTTTCTTCAGTGCTTCGCGTTCAATTTCCAGCTGCATGCGCCGCCTTTCCATTTCGTCTAACTCAGCCGGCATGGAGTCAATTTCTATGCGCATTTTAGCTGCGGATTCGTCAATTAAATCAATTGCTTTATCCGGCAAGAAGCGATCGGTGATGTACCTGTCGGATAAAACTGCGGCAGCAACAAGAGCTGAGTCCTTGATGCGTACTCCATGGTGCACTTCATAACGTTGTTTAAGTCCACGCAAAATAGAAATTGTTTCTTCTACGCCTGGTTCATCTACAGCAACCATTTGGAAGCGGCGTTCTAAAGCCGGATCCTTTTCAACATGCTTGCGGTATTCATCAATTGTTGTCGCGCCAATACAATGCAATTCGCCGCGAGCCAGAGGCGGCTTCAACAAATTGCCGGCATCCATGGAGCCTTCACCGGATGAGCCGGCTCCGACAACGGTGTGCAATTCATCGATGAAGAGAATGATGCCACCATTGCTGTCGATGACCTCTTTTAAGACAGCTTTTAAGCGCTCTTCAAATTCGCCACGGAACTTGGCGCCTGCTATCAAGGAACCCATATCCAAAGCGATTAGTTTTTTGTTCTTCAGTCCTTCCGGCACATCGCCTTTGGTAATACGTTGCGCCAGACCTTCGACAATAGCTGTTTTACCAACACCAGGCTCGCCCACTAAGACAGGGTTATTCTTAGTCCGTCTGGACAAGACCTGCATTACACGTCTAATTTCATCATCGCGCCCAATTACGGGATCTAGTTTTCCTTGCTCAGCAGCCTTGGTTAAATCGCGCCCGTAACGTTCAAGTGCTTCGTAGGTCGCTTCCGGATCTTGGCTTGTGACTGATTGTTTGCCGCGAATCGAGCTTAGGACTTCCAACATCTTGTTTTTGGTAATGCCTTGTTTCTCTAAAATTGCGCCGGCTTGATCTTTCTTGTTTTCGGCTAAGGCT
>SBAT01000110.1 GCA_005240105.1 Chloroflexota bacterium | reverse complement strand
CGGATGTAGCAGCGCGCTGCGACTGACGCGATTTGACAGCACCAGCTTCTTCAATAGCGCCTCCGTACAGGAGCAGCTTTTCGGTAAGAGTGGTTTTACCTGCGTCGGGGTGCGAAATAATGGCAAAGGCGCGACGTCTCTCGACTTCGCGCTGGATTTCGCGCTGTTGAGCGACGGTAAGTCCGTCCTTGGTTTGGGTCGTTTCTCCGGACATCTGAAAATCCTTTATTTCCATGCAAGCATAGCAACTAATGG
This sequence comes from Chloroflexota bacterium, assembly GCA_005240105.1. GTDB lineage: Bacteria > Cyanobacteriota > Vampirovibrionia > Obscuribacterales > Obscuribacteraceae > SBAT01. The sequence goes on along the minus strand of SBAT01000110.1, from coordinate 3,039 downwards.
CTGGTCAAAGCCTTGATAAATTGTTTAATTTTCCAGCCAGGCTGTCGAAAATGGGGTATTGCGGGCATAGTGTCGATGTGCTGATTTTGTTCAATAGTCGCTAGATAGATGTACACTTAGCTGGGCGAGAAACCCTATCAATTGAAAAGAGGCAAGGCAAATGACTGACGCACCGGCAATTACTGAAGGGCAACTACCGTCACCTAACACGTTTTTGTTCTTTGGCATCGCATTGATGATTTTGGGAATGACTGCCGTTGGTTCTCAGTTTCTCTTTACCATTGGTACAGTAATATTTTTCGGCGCCTTGTTGCTAGTTGCTGGCGTTGCTGAACTTGTTCACATCATTGTCAGCAAACAGCGTAAGAAGATGGTATTCAATGTCCTGTCGTCGCTGGCATACATAATCACCGGAATCCTTACGCTCAACAATCCTCTTTTGGGCGCACTCAGTATCACTTTCCTGATGAGTGCATTTTTCATCATTGCTGGTGGTGTGCGCATTGCTTATGCACTTGTTCATATCAGAGAAGCACATTGGGTTTGGTTTCTTCTGGGCGGTGTCATCAACTTTGCTCTTGGTTTGATGATCATGGCTGGCTGGCCGGCAACAGGACTGTGGCTGATTGGTCTATTCGTTGGCATAGAGATGATCTTTCACGGCACTGCCTGGATCATGTTAGCGCTTGCCCTCAAAGGTAAGAAGACAGCTTAATAAGACACTGTTGGCTATGGCTTTGGTATCCCGCGAGCGTTAAATGTGCTTGTGTTTGGGGATTTTGTATTTTTTGCGCAACTGAGCATCAAGCCTTTTGTTAGCCTTGTCCAGAACTTCCAATTTTTTCTTGGCTGGGATGAGAGCTTTGTTTGTAAATGGAACCGCTATCTGTGCCTCAAGGTAATCGGCAAAGAGTTGGCGCGCAGAACTGAAATATTCAGTATAGCCCTCTTGCAATGCGTGGGTCTCAGGTGTTGATTGCAATTGTTTCATAGCAGCAACCGCGGTTGTGTATTTCCCCATCATTTTTGATGCTAAGGCAGCGTTGTTCTTGTCAGGTTTGTTCATTCCAAGATATAGTGCTTGATACTTGTCCTTTCTAGTCATTTCTGCATTTCGCCTGGTTTGATCATACTCTTTGAACCAGGCTGTTACCGCGGCATTTTCTTGGCGCTGGCCCTTCTGGGATCTCTGCGTAGATTTAGACGCCGAATCGGTTCTTTTTGCCGGTGCTTCGGCTGCCCACAGCAGACAAGCTAGTATACAGATGATCGCAGCGACTCGATATTGAATCTGTTGCATTAGCCTCGTTACCTATTTATCCATTGCCCATTAATGACGCCTGGAATCCAAACCAATAATATCATCTCAAACCGACTGTCTACGAAAGCGATTTGCGCTTACGATTAAGACCAATGCCGCAAATAGCGCCAAGACAACTAATTGCTGCCAAAACATTGATAGAGTGGCTCCTTTCAAAATGATACTGCGGGCAATATGTGTGTAATACCGCAACGGGTCGACGAAAGAGAGCGCCTGCATGAACCAGGGCATGGTATCAAGAGGGACAACCGATCCTGATAAAAGAATCAATGGGATATTGATAAAAAAGGAAGCTAATTGTGCCTGACGCTGTGTGCCGCACATGGAACCCAACACCATTCCCATACCTATGCCGACAAAGCTGTAGAGAGCCGAGGCAATTAAGAATAATCCTACATTGCCACGAAACGGCATGCCGAAAATGAGCTGTGCAGCAACAGTGGCCAGGCAAACGTCAAAAAGAAGAAACACTACGAGAGGTATGATTTTGGCAAGCAATATTTCTATTGAAGATGCCGGAGTCATTAGCAATTGCTCCATAGTGCCGCTTTCTCGCTCGCGGAGAATTGTTGCTGATGCCACCAATGTGCCTGTCAGGGTCAGAAAAGCACCTAATATCCCCGGCACAAAAAACCAGCTGCTGATTTGTCCAGGATTGTAGAGAATTTCAATCTGCGGGTCGATGAGTGTTAGGGGTCTTTTCTCGGTTGCATTATCCGGACGGAATTGATGAATAGTGCGCAGCACATAGCTGCTGGCAATGCCGGCAGTGTAAGCATCGGCGCCATCAATTAAGATTTGGACATCGGCAGACTTGCCTTTGTTGATACTGGTTGTAAAATTTGCGGGGATTACCAATCCGACGTTAAGCTTTCCTCTTTCAAGCTGACGAGAGAGAGTTTCTTCGTCAGCAATATAGGTATTGCGTGGAAAGACACCACTGGCTGTCAGCTCAGCCACAAGGTCGCGACTTTGTTTGGTTTGATCATGGTCTACTGTGGCAAGGGTGAGATTATGTACTTGTGGATCAAGCGAAGCGCCCAGGATCAATAGCTGAATGATTGGTGGCACCAGAATTAAGAACAACAAATGAGGGTTGCGCAAAATCTCCTTCGTCTCTTTTTTGACGAGGGCCCATAAATGACTTGATATGATTTTTTCAACTAGTGGGTTCATTATTATTATCCGTTTGTTGTTAATCTTTGAGTTGCATGCGCCGCACACCCAGCCAACTGACAAAAAGCAACAAGCAACAGAACCCAAGTAATATTAGAGGAATCGGCCATACTGCAAGCCAACCGGCTCCCCTGGTAAAGGCATCGCGTGTCAGTTCAATATAGTATCGGCACGGCACCAGAAGGCAGAAAAGGGACAAGGGAAAAGGAATATTGTTGATTGGATAGACAAATCCTGAAAGTAAAAGACAGGGAAAGAAGCCAATTGTTGAGGTCGCTTGAACCGCTATGGCTTGTGAGCTAGCAAAAATTCCCAGGAAAAGTCCAAATAATATTGCTGTCAGAATATAGAGCGGAGTGGCAATTATTAGTGCTGTTGGATCTCCTGCTGGAAAAATGCCGAACAATAACGCGCCGGCAGCCATCACGATAACTGCCATACATAGTGCCACAGTAAGGTAAACAAGGACTTTTCCCAGGAGGAAGAAGAGGGCGTTTGGATTGGCTGCATAAACGCTAATGATTGTTGCTTGCTCCCTTTCT
>SBAT01000108.1 GCA_005240105.1 Chloroflexota bacterium | reverse complement strand
TGCTTCATTGCCGCCACACAGGCGCTGAATAATAGGCACAAGAGTCAATGAATCCAAAATGTGGTTGTCGATGACAATGTCCGCATCCGCACGTGACACCAAATTCGTATGCTCGTTAAACGTGGCAAGTTCCTGGAGATAAATCCCCAATGCCTCGACTGCTTCCGTGGACAAATCCACGTTGACTAATTTGGCTTTTTCTAAGAGCACTGCGTTCATCTAGTTTGTCTTTTGAATGAAGTCAACAAAATACTCCTGGCAAATGCTTATGATCTTCGGACCATCAATGATTTGTCCATTCTCTTTCCAGACGATTTGCTGGCTGCCGCCATCAAAGGACGCCACCAGTTTTCTAATGGGTGCAATTGCCGCCTCATCAATCTTGTAATTGAGCATCGATCCGCCAGTCCCTGACGGCAACTCTAAAAATTCAACAACACCGTTGTATCCACGAATGGCATACGTCCAACCATTGCGCGCGAAGGTAAAATAGGCGACCTCATCGGTATAGGCGAGTTCGGGATCATCGGGATTGGCAGTGCCGTGATTCCTCTTCTGCACCCGGCTCAAAGTCACTCGTAAGTGCTGGTAATTGACATACTTGTTAAACTCGTCCGAACAGGCAGAGATAAGCAAATATACTTTCTCCACCAGAGGCGTTGTCGCTATCGCCTCCTGGCGAAGCTCCGATTTTTGCCGACGTTCAGAATTAAGTCTGTCGACTTCTTTCTGATTCGATTGATCCGCTAGATTTTTGACCCAACCAAAGTCCACTTATTACCTGCCTACCTGTCCTACCTGCTCGCCGCAATATTATGAGTCACTAGCCCTGTCCTACGGCCCATACATTTCATCATAGCTGCCTGGCGAGCCAGATAGCATGGTTGCCTTATAAAACCGAGTTCAAAATTCCCAGTTGCGGGCATAAGTAACTAGGAAAATCTCATCTAAGTAATGCAAAAGCGAAGCCGAGCATTACACAGGGAGCGGAGCAAGAGCTGCGATGAGCAGGTCGCCGCGAAGCGAACAAGGGTAGCCGGAGGCAAGCGAAGGTGAAGGCGAAGCCGAAACCGGAGCGTAATTAAGGAAACTAATGCCGGATACAACCCCATGTACCACCGAACCAATGGGCGATAAAGAAAGAAGTCTCATCCACGCGCTCAAGCAAAGCTATGAGCAAGGTGACGATCAGGGTGTTGTTTCTGCCTATAAACAGCTTACACAGTTAATTCTTAACCGAGTAAGCGGGCAGAACGCCAAGGCGTTGCAATCTGAAGCAGCGGACAATTTCGTTCCTGTGGGGCGTTTTTATGAAATCCTGGGCATTCAGCCTCTCTCGTCCAGCCGGCAAGTGCATGTTGGCTACTTGCGATCGATAAAGAAAATGCTTGCCGCGCGGCGGGCCGCTAATGGGCAAGAAAGGGACTTCCTGGCAAGACTTGAGGAAATTTGTCTTGCGCACGACGTGTTGCGCGAACCGGAAACAAGAGTTGACTATGACTTCCGCCTTCTGAAAGTCCGCGGCGGGGGCAACGCGTTAAGTGACGAGCTGGATGCCTTGGAGACAACAATTGTCCCGCGCAGCGGCAAAGTCCATTTGAAGATTGGCGAGCTTTTGCAGAGCTCCGAAATAATAGATATGGCCGAATTGGCTGCGGCTGTCGACATGCATAAAGCCATGCCGGAAATGCTCTTTGGACAGTTTATGGTTAAGTCAGGCTTTATAAACCAGAAGCAGCTGGACACGGTTCTCGAAGCACAAAAACTTATCGGCGAAGGGCGCATCACCGTAGCCCAATTCCAGGCGGGCATGAAGGCCTACAAAGAAACAGGCATTCCACTATTGGCCTTCCTCAATCAAGAAGGCTTTGTTGATGCATTGCAAGATTCAGCGCAATCGGACTAAGGTCTGAAAGCAACTTCCCCTTCGCGTGCAGCGTGGGAAAGATATAGACGTAAAACAGTCGACAGCTGCTCGCAAACAAGGCGTAATACTTTCTGATCGCCAGGTTTGTAGGACTGATGATTGTGGGGAACAACCACGAGCAAGCCAATTCTCAGTCCAGCTGAATCAATTGGTTGAGTCAGTGCGCTATCGTATATTTCATTAGTCTTGGGCACTTCTTCAAATAGAGGCGGCAATCCCAATTGCAAGGCCAGTCCGGACACGTAGGACGACACGTCCTGCACGATGCTTTCTTTCGAGGCATCAATCATCAAAGCCGAGTTTTTGCCGTGATTAACAACCAACGCGGCTGCCTGGTAATCAATGATTGATGATAAAAGCGCAAATAGCTTGTCTGCTATAAGTCCCAGATCAAGAATATCCTCGCCAATTTTGCGAGCCTCATCAACAATAGTGCTTTCAAAAAGTAATCTTTCTAGAAGTTGATTGAGTCTGTTGTTTATCTCTTCCGTGCTGATTACCTGGTTGTCGGTTGGAAATACTCGCAAGCGTGGGCGGCTTTGAGCTTCACCAAGCGTTTCACGCACAGCCGTCAGCAAGCTGTTGAAGCCTGGTTCTTTCGGGATATGCCTGTCAGCGCCTGATTTTAGACCCCAAAAACGATCAAGCGAGCCTTCTAACTTGGTCAGCAAAATGACTGGAGTATTGGACAATTCCGGGTCGTTTTTGACCAAACGGCAGAGCTGATAGCCATTTATCCCGGACATGACCACATCCGAAATGATCAGATCAGGACATTCCTTATATGCAACAGCAAGACCAGCCGCTCCATTTGTGGCGGATAGTACGTTATAGCCTTCCTTTTCCAGCAGACTCTTTATGGTGAGCAGCTGGGTCGGGCTATCCTCAATAACTAGCAATCGGTAGCTCATAAAACTCATTATTCATCATCATCCTTTGATATGGTGACTGATTCTAGGGAAAACGCGTAATGTTTACAGGGAAACCCGTAAAACCTCACCAGATGAGGCTTTTAGTTAGTTAGGTTTTATCGGAATGTGCGTGAAAACCAGTCCAGGAAGTGTTGTAAAGGGGTATAACAAGAGAAGGAAGCGCTGGCTCAGGTCACGAGATGCGAGTCTGGAACCCGCGGGGCGAGGGTTTAGAATCGATACGGGTAGGTCACATGGAAATTAATAAGTTCAGTATCAATGGACTAGCGGGCAATTATTTGAAAGCGGGCAACGAAAGTCTTACAAACGAAGATTGTTGGATTTTAGCTGTTGACGAAGATCATCAAGTACGCAGACGCATAGCGGAAAACAGCGTCTGTCCTGTGGAAGTACTAGTTGCTTTGTCATCTGACTACCACGAGGATGTACGGATTGCAGTTGGCGAGCATCCGGAAGTTCCAGCGGTGGTACTTGTGCATTTGGCAGAAGATGAATCTGATGATGTGCGTTATGCCTTGGCTGAAAACGCCCATGTGCCTGTGGAGATTTTGCAGATGCTAACTGAGGATAACAATCCATACGTTTGCCACAGAGCGCGGCAAACATTGAAAATTCTCAATCCTGCCTCTGTAACGGAATTGAATCCCCGCACGCAAAGCAACTCATCCTACTTAATGAGCATGTGAAGGCACTCTTCACAGACTCGTTGCCTGCCCGACAATAGTCGGGGCAGTTGATATTCGGTGAGCAAATTGTCGTTTGTATTTAGACGATGGTTGCTGGTGCTCACTTTTGAGATGAGGTTTTGCACCTCATTGGGTTTAAGCGTCAATAAGTCCAATATTTGCTGCGGCTTCTTAATAACTATGCGTGAAAGTTCTTTGCTTATCGGCTCTTCGCTGAAACGTTTGTGCAAGAGTTGTTCGTTGATG
>SBAT01000450.1 GCA_005240105.1 Chloroflexota bacterium | reverse complement strand
TTCACGTGGCTGGGATGGGTTGACAGCGACCTGACGACCTTCGACAGTCTGACCGTTGAATTGGTTGATAGCTGATTCAGCTTCTTCCTGTGTGCTCATTTCAACGAAGGCAAAACCACGCTTTCTGCCGGTTTGGCGATCAACTGGAATAGCAACGGATACAACGGTTCCAGCTTGGGAAAAAATTTCCTTCAGTTGGGCTTCGCTTACGGAGAAGGCTAGATTACCTATAAATAGTTTCGTGTTCATTCGTACCTTGATTAGAGATCGTCAGTGCCGCGGACCAAAATTGAGCACTGGGTAGTCCACTCATTACGGACCCCGAACTAGTATCTCATGACCCCGGAATTAGGGCAAGTCAAGAGAGATAAAAAACACATTTCTGGACAGTTTTTCCTTTATGTTTCATAATTCCTTTAACAATTTTCGGTAGAGACTTACTAAGGAGAGTGCCTGCATGGCACAACCAGCACATTCAACCTTCGGCTGCGTCTGTTGCGCGGACATGGGTGTCAAGGTCCGACAACTCGCCGTCCAGGCTCAAGCAGAGCTGAAGGCAAGAGTATCAACAGATGGCATGGACCAATTCTTTGGGGATCGTCGACGAACCGAAGAAATAGTAACGGCGCAAGTAGTGGAAGTGGTAGACAAGATAACCGTGTCCAACCAAGATGCGCAGTATGACTCTCTGCTCAAGCTTGTCAATGAGCAAGCGGCAAGACTGGACGCGCAGCAGGCTAAATTGGAAGCTGCCAGTTTTCGCATTGGCTATTTGGAAGGGCAATTGGACAACACGATAAAGCTTTTGCCTGATCACCAGTCTGGCAGGTCGTTTTGGACGAAAGTCGTGTCGGCGGTGAAATCCACCTTCGCTTGGCCGCCAACGCCTGACGAGCTCAAGGATATCAAGTAGTTATTGCATATATAGCCTGGGTATAGCTCAGCTAGAGGCATAAAACCGTTGGACAGGGTCTGACGCATTGTTTTATCCCGGCATTACCCAGGAGATTGACGATGAGCAATAATTTGCCACGTACTATTTGGTTGGCGCTCATGTTTGGCGCCCTTTTAGCGACTTTTCCAACCTGGTCGGATCCCAGCAAGCAGGTAATGTCCGGCTACGATGCTCCATGGATTTATCCGGGACTTAACCCGGCAGTTGTGAAAAGTTCAGGGTCTTAGCTGTAGGCAATTGATGTTCCGCCCTTTAGAATTGACTGCGTGGATGGTGGTTGAGAAAGCGAGGACAGATGAGGTCAGTTAGAGGCTTGCGCAGCTTAGCAATGATGCTGGCACTCTCTTTTGCTTTGGCCGGCTGTATGCAGGCTGATAATTTCGAAACTGCAATGACAGCAAGCGACCAGGCATTCAAAGACAAGCAATATGATTCCGCTGAAAAGGGCTATCAGACTGCAGTTGATTTTGCTGAGCAAACTTATCACAAGGGCGAAGGCGAGTCTGATTTGATCCAGGCATTGCAGTGCCTTGCCGAATGCTATTCAGTGCAAAACAAATTTGCCGAGGCCGAACCTCAATATTTGCGTGCAGCCCAGCTTGTTGAATCAAAAGTGGGCAAGGAAATGATGAAGACCGGCAAGCTTAGTCAGGATTTCGATAAGTGGGTTTCGGTTTTGATGTCGCTGGCCGACAACTATCTAGCTGAGGGCAAGTTTGATGATGCTGAAAAAACCTACAAGCGTGTCTTAAACTTGGAAGCTAAATTGACTAATCCGGACAAGGTTTTAAAAGCAGAAGCTCAGTACAAGTTGGCAAAATGCTATGCCAAGCAGGGGAAGCCAAAGGATGCGGTTGCTTTGTTTAAGACTGCGCTATCGGCTTTAGAGAGGGCGGATGGTCCTCGCAAGCAACTAGTCATGACTGATGCACTGGAAGCCTATGCCCAGACTCTTGTGGAATTGAAGCAGACGAGCGAGGCAGAAAAGCTGAGTGAACGAGCCAAGGAAATGCGTGCCAAACTCAATGTTGAGAATAAGTAAGTATTGCTGCCTTGGTCTTATTATTGCTCTCACTGCCCTTGCTTTGACTGTCGAAGCTAAAACACCGGCAAAGCCTAAGTCAAAGACTCCCACCGTTAAACAACAGAAGCCTTCGAACTTGAAGCCAATGTCTGGGGCGCAGATGGACGTGTATGTGCCAACGCCTGTGCCTACTCCTAAGCATCCAGCAAGTAACTCATCTGAATTTTCCAATGGCGCTACACCGGCAAAGCCACGCATTCTTGAGGGCTCTGCCGAACACAGTGAAGCTCTGCCGGCAGAAGATTCTCGCTTTGCGGCAGGGTCAATATTTGATGCAAGTTCGTTACCGGAATTCAAAACAGGCAACAACTGGTTTTGGTTGCCGACATGGTTTGCCGGCAATTACAAGACAGATACGCTTACTCGTGTCTATCGCTATGACTATCGAACTGGCAAGACCGATGTTTCTAGAAACACGGCTGTATTCAGGCGAACTGAGAAGTGGGGCTGGCAGCAAGATAAATTGGGTGGAGTGTGGCAGTACGACAATACGCCGTATCAGAAAGAAGTTGATCGCGGACCATCCAAGGAAATCCAGCTGTGCAAAGAACGGGTGCCTGTCAGAATTACCAATGATAGTGCTACCCTGCGCTTTCGTATCACAGCAATTATTATCAATCGGGAAACGGAAAAGATTGAATGGACCATTCAATCGGAATTCTTGCAGACCTACACTCTGGTTAACCCTAATCGAATAAAAGTGGACGTATCGGCAAAGTCTTTTGACGTCAATGGCAAGCCTATGACGCTGGATAAGAGCGTGCAATATTTGGATAGAATCACCGGCTTTGAACCCGAGGCAAGCTACAACGGCAAGGACCTAAGAGTCTTATTCCGAGAATTTTTGCTGGCCAAAGGTCGGGCTGATTTAATCCCGGATAATTCAAGTGGCTTCTAAGCACTAAACATTATTCTGACTCAATTGACTGACGAAGATCGGAGAGATGGTTATCGCAATTCATTTGCATAATGACTTGCCTAATCAGGCTGTTGTCCTTTGCCCAACTCTCATGTGCTATAGATTGTTGAGAAATAAAAGCATTTAGATCTTCTTTCGATATGGCGTTTTTTAGACGTCCATCCTCTCCCGTGCTATGGCAATCTATAGCGTTGAAACAAGTCAATGCATTTTTTGCCTCAAGTCTTGTTCTTTCTTGAGGTGAAGTCTCTAGCGCACAGGTTAATTCTGATCGCGAAAGAATTCCATCTTGATTTTTATCAATAAGCTCATACCTACGACTAACAAGTGACTTTAGCAGATCGATCCTTTGGGATAACTTGTTCAAGTTTTCATCCATGTGTTGGACCATGAAGTCAAAGTCCGCAAAATCCTTTTTGGAAATTGTATTGGTATCTTTTCCATCGCCATCCTTATGATATGCTGCAAGTCTCTGCATGGCTGTCGTATTATCAATGATAAGGGCTGAGTGCACGGGACGGCCCTCCTCGGTAAGTCCTACCTGAGGGCGTCTTAGTGTTTGACTAACGGCAGTAAGTCCTGACATGAATCCAACGAAAAGGGGATCAACATCGGCTCTTGTCCGGTTGGATCGGTCTGTGTCACTAGCGTCGAGAATAGTATTGCTAATTTCTTTATGACTCAGGAATCCGTCCTGATTGGTATCTATTTGCTTCCAAAATCTCTCAGCTAGCGGTTTCAGGTGCTGGGCAGTGAGTCCAGTGTCCTGAATCAATTTCTGATTTGCCTTAATTGCCTGCTCGTTTTCCTTTTCGTTCATAAGAGGAAATTGAGTGTACTTATACTCTTCAAATTTCATGGATACACCTTGTGGAAGCAATTGCGAGCAGCAGAATAGCTGTTTTGACTGCCGCTGTCAGTGGGGATATTCCCATGCAATTATTAACTTCGCAGGGAGTCAAAAAGCAACTCATTGGCGTATAGAACAACCTATCCAGCCTACACAGGAGTTAATCCAATGAGTGAAATTAGCAAGCAAAATGACAGCACAAGCGCTACACAGTCAGACAGTCAGGACCAAGCCATGACTAATCTTTGCATGGCTGCCTACGAAGGTCTTTTGTTGGGTGGAGTTGGTGCGATGGCAGGCAAAGCCGGAGCAAAACTCGGTGCTGAAAGCAGAGATTTTGTTTTAGGGATCTCAAAAGGAGTTGTTGAGGCAGGTGCAGCCGTCGGACTGGCCGGAGCTATCGTAGCTGGTATGAAGGCCGCCGAAGCTGTTAGCAAATTGGCTCGGAAGAAATAGCTAGGTCGACTTAATTGCACCGACTCGCATTAATTGCTTTGCTCCTTCTCGGTAGCTGAGCGGTGATAGCTTTTGCCGGTTGTCCTTGAGAAACTTCTTTACGCTTTGCGGCTGTGCATAGCTGTAATCGCGTAATGCCCAACCAATAGCTTTGCGAATAAAAAATTCCTTTTCATGTGCACAAGTAAGGCAGTTTTCGAATAATTGTTTTTCGTCTGTTTCTTGCTTGTGTTTGTTTTGTGAGATGATGGCTGTTCGTCTTATCCAGAAATTGTCATCGTTGATCCACTTATACATGACAGGCTTAAGAATCTTTCTTTCCTTAAGAAGTGTACGCCCCACGAGATCGATAGCAATGACGTCGACAAAGTCCCACCAGGCGCCTACTCTGATGAGTTCTTCAAACAGGGGCAAAGATTTTGATGTGATGAACTCGTCGTTTTGGCAGGCAAGTGTAAGTGCCGTATATTTTTCTTCACGGTGGTCTAAGTCCCAAAGCGCGCGGACACCTTCTTCGTATTCTTTCTGGCTATTTGGTTTGAAGTCTTTTTTTAGTTGTTTGTATATGAGCGCCCTGTCAGGCTTCTGTACGCCGTAAAAGGGCATATCAGTCTTCATGTAGGCAGCCTTTCTTTGGCTTTTCCAGAATTCCTTTTTGCTTTTAGTTCTTTTTGAACCAACCGAACCAAATTTTTCGCGTATGTAGACAAGGGACAAATTCCTGTGCAGTAAATGCGGATATTTTACACGCTGTCTATGGCTTTCGGCGATTGAGTGCGTATTCCGGCGAAATGGAAGGAAGATTCCGGCGTAAATGGAATGGTCATTCCGGCGCAAGTGGAATGAAAGTCTGAATAGTTGTAAGTTGACG
>SBAT01000261.1 GCA_005240105.1 Chloroflexota bacterium | reverse complement strand
GAGCCGCATTCCTGGCAATAGTTGTCATTATGCCAAATCTCAGATCTGCAGTCAGTGCAATTAGCTGATTCAAGAACCATAAGTCTTTCCTCGTCCGCCATAGTTCTCTTGCAAACCTATACAGTAGGAGCAAGTTTCTAAATAAGGATAGCTTCAAAAAGCTTAATTGCAATTAAATTTTGCCAGAGTGGTAACATTGTTGAGTCAGATAATTACAGGACTTATAGACGATGAACGAAGTTGATCGAGCTGAGCTCATTCAATCGGTAAAAGCATTTGCCATCCCCGCCTCACTATTTTTGTCGTGCGTCATTCTTGCCGGCGGTGTATTCCTCATCTATAACGGTTATGCTCTTGGCTGGGCATTCGCGGCAATATCAGCCACTATCCAAATAACTGCTTTTACAGCCTTTATACGCTTCCAGAACAAGCTTAGAGTGGCTGGTCGTATTCCTGAAGACAAGCAACGCGTAAACGCAGCGTCCGAGAAGTAGAAGACCTCTCCACTTTGTCATTCCGAGCGAAGTTGCGAAGCAACGTAGTCGAGGAATCTTCCGCAACGATTCAATGTTCGTCGTGCTAGTGAAGGGCAAGTTTCCTTGGGGAAGATTTCTCCACGCGCCGCTAAAGCGGCTTGGTCGAAATGACAAAGAGGGGAAAAGTTCAGAATGAAAGAGAATTCTGTAAAAAAACGGCAGATATAAAACCTGCCGTTTTTCGTATTTCTGTTGTTGCCTTTAGCGCTTGGAGAATTGGAAGCGCTTACGAGCTTTCTTACGTCCGTACTTCTTACGCTCTTTAACGCGCGAATCGCGTGTCAGCAAGTTTTGCGTACGCAATATGGGACGGTTTTGCGGAGCCGCTTCGCCTAAGGCTCTTGCGATACCGTGGCAGATAGCACCAACTTGTCCAACGATACCGCCACCACAGGTGGTTGCGATTACGTCGAAACGTCCTTGTGCGTCAGCGCAGACGAAAGGGGTGTTGATCATTTTGGCCAGTCCAGGACGTCCACCAACGAAACGTTCCATTGGGTGACCATTGATTGTTACTTGTCCGGTGCCAGGTACTAGACGTACACGTGCGCTAGCAGTCTTGCGACGACCTGTTCCGTTGTACTGAATCACGCTTGTCATTTAACTTTCGTCCTCTCGTTCCTTTGAATTATTACTTACGCGCCGACTCTTGCTCTTAGATCAATCGCAGTCGGTTTTTGAGCTTCATGTGGATGCTCAGGTCCTGCATACACGTTCAGCTTGGTGTATTGGTGATCACCGAGTCTTGTGTGCGGCAACATTCCGCGGACAGCCTTCTCGATGATTGCCACCGGACGTCTTTCGCGGAGAGACTTCAGTGTCTCCTCCTTGAAGCCGCCTGGATAACCACTGTGATGGCGGTACATCTTTTGATTTTCTTTCTTGCCGGTAACGTTTATTTTCTCGGCATTGATCACAATGACAAAGTCTCCGCAATCGGCATGCGGTGTAAATGTCGGCTTGGTCTTGCCACGCAGTAAATCAGCGATCTTTGTTGCCAGACGACCAAGGGTTTGACCTTCAGCATCTACAACAAACCACTGTCCCTGAATATCTCCAGCCTTGGGGAAATAGCTTTTCACGTCTTTATCTCCATTTAGCGCTCCGGTTTCGCTAACGCTACACCTTCGCTTGCCTTCCGGCATCCCACGCTCGCTCATCTGCGACCGCTTCCTCAGCGCTCTTGCCTCGCTTCTTGTTCAAAGAAAAGAGATCAAAAGCCTCAGGGTAATTTACCGATTTTAAGCACAATCCCCAAGGGGGTGCTGTCGGTCCAGCGAGGCTGCGATCTTTGCCTTTCAAGGCAAGCTCCAGGCTCTCTGGCGACTTCTTCCCGAGACCAATCTCAATGAGGGTCCCGACAATGATCCGCACCATATTGTACACGAAGTGATTGGCTTCTATCCAGAATTCAAGCTGTCCTTCACCTAATTTCAACAATTCTGCAAAGTGCACCTGGCACTGGCTTGTAACCGTATCGGCACTGGTTGATCTGAAGGCTGTGAAGTCATGATCTCCCACTAGTGCCTGAACAGCCAACATCATTTTTTCAGTATTGAGGGCATAGGACATCCAGTAATGAGTGTCTTTTAAGCTAGCTGACCGCTGCGGTCTATTTAAAATCCTGTAAACATAGCGCCGAGCCGTAGCGCTGAAACGGGCATGGAATGCCGAGTCGACAAATTGAGCCTGGGCAATTGACACATCGGCAGGCAAAATGCCGTTCAACGACCAAGCTAGTTTCCAGAGATCAACATCGCCTTTTGGCACATCAAAATGAACCACTTGCCCATCGGCATTAACACCGGCGTCTGTACGCCCGGCAAAAACCACTCCTATTTGGCGGCGCAAACAAGTTGAGAGCGCCGATTCCAACTCACCCTGTACGGTACGTACCCCCACCTGATATTGCGAGCCACTAAACTTCTCGCCCTGATACTCCAACAACAACGCAATGCGTTGAGATGAACTTGAAGCTTGAATTTCTTCCATAACTTAAGACAAGAGAATCAGCTGAGCAGAGGGTTGCGAGCGAGCAATCCGCCGCAAGGAGACGACACTAAATGTGTCGTCGGGGCCACCTTAAAAAAACCGAATGGCAGCGAGGGTTGCGTCGTAGACGCTACCGGAGCGTTATACAAGCTGAATTATCGCCATCGGGGCATTGTCGCCACGACGGTAGCCATCTTTGATGATGCGCGTGTAGCCACCTTTACGGTCTTTGTAGCGCGGAGCTGTCTCTTCAAATACCTTCTTCACGACGGTCTTGTCCAAGAGAACAGAAGCTACCTGGCGGCGGCAATGGAGAGCAGAAGCTATTGTTTTGGCTGCTTCTTTATCGCGCTCGCGGGCTTTCTTCACTGTGCCTGGATAGTCAGCAACTTGTCCGCGCTTGGCCAATGTGATCATGCGCTCGGCTTCGCCGCGCACGGCTTTGGCTTTGGACAATGTCGTCTTGATCTCATCATGACGAAGAAGCTCAGTGGCCAGACCACGCAAAAGGGCTTTGCGTTGATCGGCTGGACGGCTGAGGTGATTACCTGGTTTGCAGTGACGCATAATAGGAGGTCCTTATAAGTTACTTGAGTTCTTTTCCTAAAAGCTCCGGTCTCGCTTTGCTCAACCTTCGCTTGCCTTCCGGCAGGTCCTTGTTCGCTCCGCCCGAGGACACATTTAGTGTCCTCTCCTTGGATTGCTCATCGCAACCCTTGCTTCGCTACTTCAGTTCCTTAGGTGTATCAGCAAGGGTCAAACCAAAGGAACGAAGACGTTCGATGACTTCGTCGGCTGACTTCTTACCGAAGTTCTTGATGTTCATCAAATCATCATAGGAAAGCTTCAAGAGCTCGCCTAAGGAATTGATGTTGGCACGCTTCAAGCAGTTGTAGGCTCTTACTGAAAGTTCGAGCTCTTCAATGGAAATTGAGGAGTGCTTGCTGTCTGTTGGTGCCGGAGCTTGAGCAACCGGTACAATTGGCTTGCCGGATAATTCGGCAATTGGGACCAGGTGTTCGATTACTTGTCTGGCAGCTTGGCTTATAGCTTCTGTGGCATCCAACGAACCATTGGTCCAGATGTCCATTGTCAGCTTGTCGAAATCTGTTGACTCACCTACGCGGGTTCCTTCGACGTTGTAGCTTACGCGACGGACAGGCATGAATACGCCGTCGATCGGCAGCACATCAATTGCTTGCTTAAAGTGGCTGTGTGAATCAGCAGCTACATAACCACGACCACGCTCAACGGTAATTTCAGCACGCACTCTGCCTTCTTCAGACAATGTGCAGAGCTGCCAATCTGGATTGATGATAGATACATCTGGCGGGCAGACAATATCATGACCGGTAATTGGACCAGCACGGCTTACGTCAATGCGCAAATACTGCGGCTCGTTGCTGAAGGACTTAACGACAAGACCTTTCAAGTTGAGCATCACATCAACTACGTCTTCAACAACACCAGGAATGGTGGTGAATTCATGGGTGACGCTTTCGATGCGCACTGCTGTGACAGCTGCACCATCAAGCGAAGAAAGCAGCACGCGACGCAGACTGTTGCCCAGCGTTGTTCCATAACCGCGCTCTAGTGGCTCTATGACAAATTTGCCGTAGATAGAACCATCGGCACCGGTCTTATTTTCCAAGCACTTGATCTTCAGAGGTTCCATAGTAGCTCCGTCGTAAGATTGTGAGGTCGGTGGGATATGTCTGCCAATCATTTGATTCATTGTTTTATTGCCAATTTGTTGGTGGGATTACCAGTGGTGATTGTTTCAAAAAGGGTTATCTGGAGTAGTGTTCTACGATGAGCGCTTCCTTGATTGTCGGGTCGAGATCTTCTCTTGCCGGCAGGTTGCCTAAAGATGCGGTCAGTCCTTCCTTGTCTACGTTCATCCAAGTTGGATGCGTAGCAACTGGGCTGCCTTCAACCAATCCTCTAATCAACTTCTTGCTGTCTTCGACAACCGAGACTACTTGTCCTGCTTTCAACAGATAGGATGGGATTGCCACCTTCTTGCCGTCCACCAGGAAGTGTCCGTGAAGAATAAGTTGTCTGGCTTGTGCTCTGGATGGCACCATGCCGGAACGGTGCACGACATTGTCGAGACGCGCTTCAAGAATTTGCAGAAGTTTGAGGCCTGTAGGGATCTTCTTCTGGCGGTTAGCGGTATCGAAATAACCGCTAAATTGCTTTTCGGCAACCGAGTAGAAGCGGCGGACTTTTTGTTTTTCGCGCAACTGAACGGCGAATTCCGACTGCTTCTTGCGCTCTTGTCCGTGCTGTCCTGACGGATAGCGACGTCTTTCAATAGCGCATTTGGTTGTGTAGCAACGAGTACCCTTCAAAAAGAGCTTTACGCCTTCGTTGCGGCAAAGTTTGCAAACTGATTCTGTATATCTGGACAAGGAAGTATCTCCTATTAGACGCGACGTCGTTTTGGTGGACGACATCCGTTATGTGGGATTGGGGTTACATCTTTGATGAGGGTTATATCCAAGCCAGCAGCCTGCAATGCACGGATAGCGGTTTCACGACCAGCACCTGGTCCTTTGACGAACACTTCAACTTGGCGCATGCCCTGGTCCATGGAGCGGCGAGCAACTGCTTCAGCAGCTTGCTGGGCAGCAAATGGTGTGCCCTTCTTAGCGCCCTTGAAACCAACTGTACCGGCAGACGACCAAGCAATAACTTGACCTTGCGGATCGGTTGAGGAAACGATCGTATTGTTGAAAGTCGATTGAATGTGCACTATGCCTTGGAGCACATACCTCCGCTCTTTCTTTTTACCTCTGGATTTAGGTGTTTTTGCCATGATTAATTAGGATCCTTAACCTTTAGATGGTGCAATTTTCTTGCCAGCCACTGTGCCGCGCTTGCGACCACGACGTGTTCTGGCATTTGTCTTTGTACGTTGTCCGCGTGTCGGCAGACCTCTGCGATGACGTTGACCGCGATAGCAGTTGATTTCAATCAAGCGCTTAACGTTCAAACCGTCGACGCGACGCAGGTCGCCTTCGACTTGGTAGGTCTTCTCCAGCTCTTCACGGATGCGGTTGACTTCATCTTCAGTCAAATCCTGCACGCGTCTGTCATCTGGGATAGACAGCTTTTCGCAAATCTTGTTTGCAGAGGTATTGCCAATACCATAAATGTAGGTCAAGGCAATTACTGTTCTTTTGTTACGTGGCAGATCAACGCCCGCGATTCGAGCCATGCTTAGATACTCCTAACCTTGTCTTTGCTTATGCTTGGGATTTTCGCAAATGATAGCTACACGTCCCTTGCGGCGTATAACCTTGCACTTTTCACAAATTTTCTTAACCGATGCTCTAACTTTCATTGTTCGCGCTCTTTGCTTGTTTTCACCTGTTCTGCTCGTCTCTTGGACCTTCAGTCCGAAAGACGCTTAGACAGGTGGGTTTACTCACCTGTGCCCCTGACCGCTCAAAGATACTTTGTATATCTAATTGCAGTACCGGACGAATAGCGAATTATACACTATTCCTTGACTCTGTAGGTAATTCTTCCACGTGTTAAATCATACGGGGTGAGCTCTACACGCACTCTATCCCCTGGAAGTATCTTAATAAAATTTTTGCGAATCTTGCCGGAAATGTGCGCCAAAACCTTGTGTCCATTGTCGAGTTCTACTCGAAACATGGCATTTGGTAAGGATTCTTTTATAATCCCTTCAAATTCAATGACACCCTGCTTGGTCATGCAATTACCTCTGACGGTCTCTTGGTTAGGACTTCCGGAGCCCCTTCGGTTATAAGAAGTGAATGTTCAAAATGAGCCGAAGGTTTGTAATCCTTAGTTACAACAGTCCAACCATCCTGCTTTAGGCGCACATGATCGCCGCCTTGATTAAACATTGGTTCAATCGCTATTACCATACCAGGTTTCAGCTTGAAACGGTTACCTGAGCGATAGTTCAGGATAAAGGGGTCTTCGTGATAGTTAAAACCTATCCCATGTCCGCCATATTCCCTCACAATTCCATAGCCGTTCGCTTGAGCGATGTCTTCGATGGCTCCGCCGACCTCGTCGAGGGTGGCTCCGGCAATAGCTTTTTCCATTCCCTTATAAAGAGATTCTTGGGTATCGTCCAGGAGCTTCTTAATCCGTGGGCTAATTTCACCTACCGGTATTGTTACCGCCGTATCGCCAATGAAATCCTGCTTCTTGCCATTAACGACACGAGTGATTGTGGCGCCAATGTCCATGGAGATTACATCGCCTTCCTTGAGAAACTTCTGCTTATTAGGAATGCCATGCACCACTTCTTCATTGATTGAGGCACAGATGGTGTTTGGAAAACCACGATAGCCCTTAAAAGTTGGCGTCGCTCCGTTTTCACGGATTAGCTTTTCAGCCAGTTCATCGAGCTCCCAGGTACTTACCCCAGGGGCAACCTTTTTGGAAATAGCCTCCAGCACCAGCCCGGCAATACGTCCAGCCTGGCGGATCAGTTCGAGATCTTCTGCTTCCTTGAGAATCATGCCAAAACCTTGATCGTCTTGAGGATATCGGCGAAGATTTCTTCCACTTCGCCATCACCATCGATAGTACGCAAAACCAGACTCTTGTCGTAATAGTTGATCAAAGGAGCCGTTTGCTTATCGTATACAGCCAGTCTTTGAGCGACGACTTCTTCATTGTCGTCCGATCTCTGAGTGAGATTTTGCCCGCATTGGTCGCAGACATTTTCTTTCTTCGGCGGTACGAACTTTACGTGATAAGTAGCACCACAATCTTTGTTGGTACAAGTGCGACGTCCGGTGATGCGCTCAAGCAAGAGTTTTTGATCAACTTGAACATTCACAACAATGGTCAGGTTCTTATTCAGCTCCTCAAGCAGTTGGTCCAAAGCTTCAGCTTGTACAACTGTGCGCGGGAAACCGTCCAGAATAAAACCACGATCACATTCCGGCTGAGTCAGCTTATCGCGGAACATAGCAATTAAGACTTCATCCGGTACAAGTTGCCCTTTGTCCATATAAGACTTAGCGGCAACTCCTGTCGGCGTACCGGCTTTAACGGCTTGTCTTAACAGGTCGCCCGAGGACAAATGAACCAGGTTCAGATGTTTTGCCAGACGAGCACATTGCGTACCCTTACCGGCTCCAGGAGCACCAAGAAACAAAATTTGCATGGTCAAATTTCCTTCTTCTCTGTTGGATTACGGAATAGCCCGCGCGCTTGGTAGCGTGCTGACAGAGCATGGGTCAAAATTTGTCTTTGCGTATCGATTGCCACACCAACCAAGATGATTAGCGATGTTGATCCCAGTCCTTGCAGAGTTTGCACGTAAGTTGCTTGTTCTACGTGAATTGGCAAAATGGCAATGATGGCAATGGCCGAAGCACCGATAAAAATAAGCCTGTTCAAGAGTTTTTCCAAAAACTCAGCAGTTGGTCTGCCTGGGCGAATGCCTTGGATTGCTCTGCCTGATCG
>SBAT01000018.1 GCA_005240105.1 Chloroflexota bacterium | reverse complement strand
TCAATATCTTCGTCAATTTTGCCGACACGTTCTGGCAAAGCTTCGTAGTACGAATGTGGTACGGTCAGGAAATCAATACCGCGTTCACGTAATTGAGCAACCGTGGCAATAATGTCTTTCGTGCCGATGGCAATATGCTGCACGCCAGGAGCCAAATAATAATCTAGATATTCCTGTATCTGTGACTTACCTGTACCTGGTGCCGGTTCGTTGATTGGCAACTTGATTGTGCCACTCTTGTTGGCCATCACCTTCGAGACAAGTGCTGAGAACTGCGTGCTGATGTCTTTGGCATCAAAGTACTGATAGACATAGAAGCCAAATACTTTCTTGTAGAAATCCACCCAAGACTCCATACGCTGGGTCTCAACATTACCAACGATGTGGTCAATGTACGTAAGTCCGATGTTCCCGGCCGTTTTCTTCTTGCCTTTGTAATCAGGAGCAAATGCACCAGTGTAGTCCTTGCGTTCTACAAAAGTGTGAATGGTATCACCATAGGTTTGAACGGAAGCGGCAACGAAAGCACCGTCTTCGCCCTTGTGCTCTACCGGGCTTCCGACACCCTTGGCTCCACGAGAAATAGCTGTCTCGTATGTCTTGCGGGCATCTTGCACTTTCATACCAATACATTTAACGCCATCGCCATGACGGTGAACATGCTCGGCAATTGGATGCCCTGGATGCAGAGCGCTGGTTAAGACGAGCGTGACATTGTTTTGCTTCAACACATAAGATACTGTCTCGCGCACGCCGGTTTCCGGGCCGCGATAAGCAACTACATCAAAGCCGAATCCTCTGTGGTAATAGTAGGCTGCTTGTAGGGCGTTACCTACGTAAAATTCAACATGATCGAACCCATCAATTTTGAGTTCGTCAACGCCGGTAGACATTGCTTCCAACTCGGATTTCTCTTTGACCATAAGGCAGCTCCATTTCAAGCGCTAACGCGTGGCAACAAATGCGTACACCTTATTTTATAGCATTATGGCTTCAATCCGACTTGCTTGGAAAGCCGCTTAGCGTCGGTATTTTCCGGCTCCAGGATAAGAGCTTGTTTAATCTCTTCCCGTGCCTCTTTAGAATTCTTGTCTAAGGTCAATAGCGATTGCGCAATTCCAATATGAGCCGGGGCAAAATTGGGGGTTTGCTTGAGCAATGTACGATACTCCGGAATTGAGCCTTTAGCGTCACCAGTTTTGCGTAGCTGCTCTGCGTATTTAAATAAATAGAGCGAACTATAGCGAGAACGATTGACCGCTTCTTTGTAATATCCGGCAGCTTCCTTCTTGCGACCGGCATGCTCCATAACTTGTCCCATCATCATGGCAATTGTGCCTGTCTTGGGGTGAGCATCATCCAACGCCTTCAGGTCGGCAATTGCTTCATCCGCTTTGCCGGCCAGTGCCTTGCGCCAAGCAGTCAGGCAACCTTCCGATACTGCAGTATCCATTTCTGGATCGTGCTCGGCAGGCGCAGCATCACCTTTGCTATCACCATATGAAACCTGTGGCAGCTCTGAGGTCGGAGACGATACTCGACTGGAACAACTACTCAGGTAAAGCCCGACTGTTAGGGCAACTAAAACAAAGGGAAAAAACTTATTCTTCATGAGCGCCATACCTTACTACACGTTGAAACTGTCACCCTGAGCATCGCGAAGGGTCTCGCATGTTAACTTGTGAGATTCTTCGCTTGCGCTCAGAATGACACCTATACTTTACGGTTGTAATTGAGTGTGCCCTGAGCCCTGCATCGCTGGGATATCTTTGCTCTTAGTGGAAGCAAGATCACGCACTACCAGTCCTGGATCAGGCAATGGTGGCGGCACAGTATCCAACTCCTCTTCCGTGCGCAAGTTTTCGAATTCACTATTTTGCACGTTGGTGTAAGCGTGCTTGGACTTGCTCAAAAGATAGTGAATGCGAGCATTTATTTTCTTCGAATACTTATCCGGAACAGCATTTGCATAAACAAGGTCAACAAGTTCGCGAGATGCTTGGTAGTAATCGCCACGCTTTTCCAGAAGTTCCGATAACGCCACTCGCAACATCAATTCCTTGGGTTGCTTGGCCTTCATATCATTGAGCTTAGCCAGAGCCGCATCAACCTGGCTGGTATCGCCTTTCAGATTGGCTAGCTGGTGATAAGCGACCCAGAGTGTCGGCTCTAAATTTACTGCCTTCAAATACAACACAGCAGCATCTTTATCCTGTCCGGCTCTCCTCATCTCTTCCGCCTTGCTGTAAACGAGATGATAATCGGCATTGTCTAAGGCAGGATCGCCGGTCGACAAATTACCATGCGGGGATGCTCCAGCTGGTGCTCTTTCCGGTTTCAGATCGCCCTTCAATTCGTGGGCAGAAGCCGGCGTCAAAATGCCAGCAAGCAAGGCCAAACCAGCCGCGCTGACAATAACTGCGCGTCTGAAGCAAAAGGGCTCTTTGTTGAATTGATAAAACACCTGTTGATCGTCTAAAAATGAGCCGGTTTTGTCAACAGTTTCTATTTAATATATATCTTCTTTGCGGATGGTAAGGACAAAGTGCCCTGCCGTATCCTGGGTCATGGCAAGTACTGCATGCCCTTCCTGTTGTACGCTGGAGCTGACGCTTTCCACCGGTTCGCCGCCGTCAAGCGACACCTCAACCGTGTCACCAACTGCCATTTTGTCCAGATACAAACGCGTCTTAACAAAGTTCATCGGGCAGGCAACCCCGCGCAAATCGAGCGTCGTATTCATGAGAAACAGTCTCCCGGGAAACAACCACTTGGATCCGGGCACCAGTCCCGTGTTTCATACCTGACCCACTGCTTCTTAAAACAGTCTCTGCCGTCGACATAAGCTTTCAGACGCTGCAAAACCGCTTCCGGAGCCTGTCCCAGCTCTTTGCCAAGGCAAACGAGGCAGCTCATGGACTGATCGTTACCCAAAGCCAAGTTAATTACCTGTTTGCGCAGGCACAAAGCAGCTCCGCACCGGGTACAAACGCCGGGTGCTTCTTCAATCAAAAGTAGTGGGTGACACTCTGTCATCGCCGCAATCCTAGATCATCTGGCGCTCATGCTGCAACTTTATTGCAAAAATGGCAGTTTGATGGGGGTTTCCACGCAACCCTATACGTAATTTACAGGCTTTCCTAAGCATTACTTAGCCTTAATATTTAACACCATGTAAGTCTATCCGGAGTCCCAGAATTGCCAGAGAGAGGCAGCCACGAATTAAGCCACGACCACAAGCGTCATGACTCGTCCGAGTCCTCCTCCAAACTCGCCCAGGAAGCCAATTCCGCCTCCACTCCATTTTGGGAAACACTGGGCTTCAAGCAAGGCTCTTCGGAAGCACTCGGCTCTGCCGCCGCCGGACTAACAGGCGTTCTTACCTTCAGCGCCGCTTGTGCCATTAAGCGCAACGCCATACTCAAAGCAACATCAGTCTGCCTGGCTCCTGCATTAGGCGGTTTTTGGAAACATGCCACCAAAGAGTTCATCGATGACCGGCTGGGTCTTCAGGGCAAAGAAAAGAGTGCCAGCAACAATGACTATTTAACCGGAGCATGGGATGCCGTTGCCGGAATCACCGGTAGCATGGCCGAGAAAAAGGTCTCGCATTGGTACACAGGCTATGTTGGTCGTCGAGAATTAACACGTGGTTCTACCTCGGCCGCCGGCGGTCTAAAACATGAGTTCGTCAGCTGGCTCAAAGGAAAACCACCAACAGGGATCGTCTCCGATAAATCGGCTCTAGCTGAAGGCGAACGCATCCTCTCCCAAGATGTATTACCCCAAATAAATCACAACATCCTGCGGGGCATCGGTGGTGGTTACGTCGGATCGCTTACCTGGTCAGTCCCTCACCGGGTATGGGAAAACCGTGATGCCATTCAAAACGATGCGGCAGCCGGAAGCCTCAAGACTCTTACCGAAGTAGGACTGGATAGCACACTGGGCGCCGCTATTGGCGGAGGCTCCGCCGGACTTATAACATCTGCGCTTCACGGGAAGACCATTGGCCGATACTTCCGAGCACATTTGAATGGTGACGACGGTCTCACAAGGATGGATGTCGCTTATTTCAACGACGCTCATGGACAAATGCTTGGCGATCGTAATTTTGCCAGAGCAAAAACTCTAATGGACGATTTAGGAGCAAAATCTAAGTCGCTTGAAAGCAAATCCCCTGCTTGGAGTGAAGTTCCTGCGAAGGAACGAACTGCCCGCTGGTGGAAGCAATTTACGGGACAAGAACCGGTAATGGAAAATCAGCAGACACCACGAAATTTCCAGCGCCGCCAAGGCGGCGACTTAGAGAATGCCAATGTCTCTGCACCATGGACTGGATGGGGCAAAGCAGAAGACGAGATTGTACGAGCGATGGACTTCGACGTTGAGGGATGGGGCAATCATCCCTGGGACAAAGCCGGCGGAGGAGCCGACGTCGTAACTCTGCCTGAGTACATAAACATGCAGAACAAACTAACTGGCAAGCGCAGACCTATTGTTGTTAGCAATTTAGATTTTTCGGAATTGCCGCCTGACGCAGCAGCTATGTGTCATGAGATTTTCGAACCATTCATAATCCAGGAACTAAAGGGACCAAACGGCAAAGCCGCCAAAGCTGCTACGATCGGCCTGACCACCGAAGAAAGTGCAGTTGGTGGAATCAAGTACGAAGATGCTGCCAAAAAATTGACCGAGGTACTGGCTCAAATTAAGCAGGAGCATCCGGATACTAAAATCTTCATGGTGCAAGCACACTTAGGCGATGAAATAACCAGACGACTGGCGGCCGAATTTAAAGAGCTATCAGCAATTTTCGATGCGCATTCTCATCAAGCTTATGGCACGATTATGTACGTCAATAACGGACAGCGGGATGTTGCAATTATGCAAGCAGGATCTTACCTGTCACACATTGGTGAATACAACCTGGCATTCAATGCAGATGGATCACTGAATAGGTTTAGAACAAGTGGCAGACTTCATGCAATCACCAACACAATCAAAGAAGACCCAACCATCAAGTCGATAATCGATAAGCGCATACCAAAAGAATTGAATGACTTGTATGAGCAAAAATACAACGCCACCGCGACGAGCAAGTACAACCTGGACAATATTCGCCGAGGCGAAAATCCAACCGCTA